>JAJXYM010000036.1 GCA_021780585.1 Deltaproteobacteria bacterium | reverse complement strand
CCCGGCGCCGCCGCGGCGCCCGGCGTTCCCGGCAATCCCGCCGCTCCCGGAATTCCGGTCGCGGCGGCAACTCCCGGCGCCGCAACCGGCGAACCCTGCTTGAGCGCCGCGACCTCCTGCTCCAGCCGCGTCAGGCGCGCGCCCAGAGGACTTTTGCCCGCGCCGGCGCCGCCGTTATGGCGCATCTCGACCAGTTGGTCGTTGAGCCGGCCGACCTGGTCCTGCAGGTCGGCGATCTGCTGGCGATCCGACGCGATCATCCCGCGCAGCGAGGAATCGCTCTCCTGCAATTGCTGCAGGTCCGAGGACGCGGCGCATCCCGCCAGCACGGCGGCCGCCGCGATCGCGCATAGCCGCGCGGCCCATCGGCGGCGCGATAATTTCTCCGCCGCGCCGATCATTGTGAAACAGCGAAATGATCGCGGCGGTTCTGCGCCCAGCAGTCGTCGGTTTCTTCCGTGCAAAGCGGCAACTCCTTGCCGTAACTGATCGTCGACATCCGGTCGGCGGTGACGCCCAGCGTGCTCAGATAGTCCTTGGCCGCCTGCGCGCGCCGCGCGCCGAGAGCGATATTGTATTCCTCGGAGCCGCGATCGTCACAATGCCCCTCGATCTGGACGCGGCTGCCGGGATGGCTCTGCAGCCATTGCGCGTTGGACTTGAGGATCTCGCCGTCCTGGCCGCGGATGGTCGAATCGTTATAGTCGAAGTGAATATCGCTGAGCGGCCCCTGCGCGCCGCTGCCGAGCGTGCCGGCCTGCGCCTGCGCGAGCGAGTTGCCGCCGCCCGCGCCCAGGCCGTTTTCGCCGAGCTGGCTGCCGCCGCCCGCCCCGGCCGCGCCCGCGCCGCTCTGCTTCGACGAGCATCCGCCAAGCACGAGCGCAAACGTTATCAGCGCCACGCCGGCGGCCCGGGTCAGCACGCCGAGATCATCCGCCCAGCCATCCCGACCACGATGGACTCGAGTCATTTCCTTCTCCTTCTGTTAAAGGTGCGATTACATAGCCGTCGAGCGCGCGCATCAGGTAGACCCTGGAGCGTCCGCCGCGGCGGGAACCAAAGGCGATATAGCGGCCGTCGGGCGACCAGGTGGGCGCTTCGTTCGAGCCGGCCGCCGTGAGCTGGCGCGCGCCGCTGCCGTCGGCAGCGATCGTGAAAATCTGAAAGGCTCCGCCCTGCCGGCTCTCGTACGCGATTTTCTTGCAGTCGGGCGAAAAGGCCGGCGCCGTGTTGTACGAACCCTGATAGGTGATTCGCCGCGCGTCGCCGCCCGCGAGGCTCGCGACGTAGATTTGCGGCGTGCCCGCCCGATCCGAGGTGAAGGCGAGCTGCGATCCATCGGCGCATACCGAGGGACTGACGTTGATCGCGCGGTTTTGCGTGAGCGCGCGAATCTCGCCGCCCGACGCATCCAGCAGATACAGATTGGTGCGGCCGCCGCGCGAAAACGCCGCCACGATCTGTCCGTCGGGCGTGAGCGTTCCGCCCACCGCCTGGCCGAGATCGCTCGTGATCGGCGTTTCCACCTTGCGCGCCAAATCGACCAGGTAAAGCCGCGGCGCGTAGGTCTTGTACGACAGGTAGAGCAGATGGCGCGCGCCGCCGTCGAAGCTCGGAAACAGGTTGATCGTCGGATTATCGGTGACGCGGAACAGCTCGCCGCCGTCGAGCCATGAGGTGTAGACCTCCTTGAAGCGGCCGCCGCCGGTCGAAACATAGGCCAGCTTCGAATCGAACGGCCCGCGCACGCCGGTCGCCGCTTGCAGCACGGCGTCGGCGAACCGCCGCGCCATCTCGCCGACGTCGCCCGGACCGCCGCTGAAGCGCTTGCCCATCACCCGCCGCTGCTGCGGCACGTCGAACAGCAGCGCCTCGAGCGTGATCGCGTCGCCGTCGTGGCTGACCGCGCCCTTGACCAGGAAGTCGGCGCCGAGCGAACTCCAGTCGGCGAAATTGAATTTCCCGATATCGTAACCCGAGTTCTGCGCGTCCTCGATATACGATTTCGCATTGATGATGCGGAAGTAGCTCGACAGCTTGAGATCGCGCGTCAGCACCCGGTCGAATCGCGACGAGACTTCGTGATCGTCGTCGCCGGCCAGATTCTTGAGCGCCGAAACCGCGATCGGCGCGGCGGTCGGCGCCTTGCTGATATCGAAGCGGATTTGCGCGTCGGCGGCGGCCGGCGCCAGCGTGATCGCGAGCGCGATCGCGGCGAAAATCGTCTTCATCCCAAGCCTCATCGGCGGCCGGCGGGGGTCCGCCCGTCGGATTGCTTCGGCCTTGTCATGAATCCTCCTCGCCCCCCTCCTCCGCCGCCGCGGCCCTAATCGCCCGCCTTGAGCTCGCTCAATTTGAAGACCGCCTCGACCCCTTCGGCAAACTGCTGGCGGTATTTTCCGGGCGGCGGCGGAAATGGACCGGCGCCGCGAATCGCCCGCACCACCGAATCGTCGAACGCCGGATCGCGCGAACTTTGGGTTACCTTAATCGAATTGAGATTGCCGTCCGGATTGATGCCGAATTCAACCGTCGCGGTTGAATCCGGATTGCCCCCGGTGAAGCTCCACGCATCCCTGATCCGCTCCTGCACCTGTTGGTAGTAGAGCAGAAAATCCGGGTCCTGTTGAATCCCCGCGCTGCCATTGCCGGATCCCACGCCCATCCCGGCGCCAGGATGCTCGCGGTCGGCGACGACCGGGCCGCTGCCCGGATTCGCCGACGGATGGGCCTTTTGCGCCGCCTCGATCGCGGCCTTCTTCTTCAGTTCCGCCAGATGCTCGCGCAGCAACTGCTCGCGCACCTTCTCCAGTTCACGCCTGACGTTGGGCGTCGGCTCCGCCTTCGCCATCGCGATCGGAGTCGGCTTCGGCTTCGCTCTTGGCTTGGGCGTCGGCTTCGCTTTCGGGGTCGGCCGCGGATGGGGCGTCACGGTCGGCGCGGGCGTCGCCGCGTGGGTCGGAGCTGGCGTGGGAGTCGGGGTGGGGGTCGGCGAATGATGGAGCGTGTTGAGCGCGATCGCGTTGCGCTCGTTGATCGCGGGCGGCGTCGGCGCCGGTTTTGGCTCGGGTTCCTTGCGCGCCTCCTGACGGCGTTCCACGGGACGTGGACGCGCTCGTTCCCGATTGATCGCCGGCAGCCGCGTGCCCAGGTCTCCGGCCGGAATCGAATCGACGATCTTGACCGTGTAGGCGACCGGCGGCGGCGTCTGCGACGCCATCAGCGCCGGCAATACGAACAGCGCGAGGTAGACCAGTCCCGCGTGCGCGATCGCCGACACCACGATCGCCGCCACGTATCCCCAGCGGCTGGGCTGGTCGTCAAGACTAAGGACTGGAGCCGCCACGTCTGGACCCGCTGTTCCCCGCCCCCGCTTCGTCGCCTTCCGCCGGCGGCATCTCGGTGACCATCCCGACGTTCTCGATTCCCGCCGCCTTGATCGCCGCCATGGTCCGCACCACTTCGCCGTACGGAACCGCTTCGTCCGCCCGGATAAACACTTCGCGGTCCGGCCGCTCCGCCGCGATCGCGCCCAGCTTCTCGGTCAATTGCGCCGCGCTCATCCGCGTGTCGTTAAGATAGATTTCGCTGTTGCGCGTGATCGAGATGACGAACTGCTCCTCTTTGCCCGGCAGCGCCGCGGCCTTGACCCGCGGCAGGCTGACCTGCACGCCCTGCTGGATAATCGGCGCCGTCACCATGAAAATGATCAGCAGCACCAGCATCACGTCGACCAGCGGCGTGACGTTGATCTGCGAGGCCAACTGCCCGCGTTGAGGACTGTCCGACGCCATTGCGGACGCTCGTCAGGAAAGGAAATGACGCTCGGCGATATTCAGGAATTCTGAAGTAAAATTATCCATCTCAGTGGCGAGTTCGCGCACCCGCGTCGCGAAATGGTTGTAATAGACCTGCGCCGGCACCGCGACCACGATTCCAAACGCGGTCGTGATCAGCGCCTCGGCGATACCCGGCGCGACCGCCTGGATGTTCGACGTATGCGCCGCCGACAGCCCCATGAACGCCGTCATCACGCCCCATACCGTGCCAAACAGTCCGACGAACGGACTGGTCGACGCGGTGGTCGCAAGGAACGGGATGCCTTTTTCCAGCTTGACCAGCTCGACGTTGGCCTGCCGCTTCATCGCGCGCGTGACGTTTTCGACCCCGCCGAGATCGGTCGAAAAGCCGCTTTCGGCGCCGACCGCCTGACGTTTGGCGCGCGTCAGTTGCAGCAATTCCTGGTAGCCGGCGCGAAACACCTGCGCCACCGGACTGCGCTTGAGGCCGACGCTCGCGGTATGGATCGCGGCGAGGTTCTTCGACTCCCAGAAAATCGTGATAAAGCGCTCGGATTCACGCCGCGCGTGCGAAATATGCACGAGCTTGTAGAGGATAATGCCCCAGCTGGCGATCGAAAATCCCGCCAGCGTGAGCAGGACCGCCTTGACCACCGGCCCCGTGCCCAGCAGCAGGTCCACCACTGAAAGACCGCCCGCGCCGTTCACCCGACCCCTCCGCCTCGCGGCCCCCTGTGGCGCCGGTTCGCGCTTCGCTCCCGCGCGCCGCGCGCCCGCAACTCATCAGGCGCCGGCGCTAATCCGTTGTTCATCCCGTTACGGCCAAACATTGGCATTATTTACGGCTCTCCGGCCGTAGTCAATTTTACCGCGCCGCCACGATGCGCGCGCCGTTCGCCCATCAGACGTTGCGTGTCGCCATTTGTTTCATTCACGCCGCCAAACCGTGGCATGGCGTTTCGAATGTGGTAGGTTGGGAACGATAATTTTTTCGGCGTACTCGCCAGGAGGATTTACCGGTGGCCACCCGGATCGCTATCAACGGCTTCGGCCGTATCGGCCGCATGTTCTTTCGCGCGGCCCTGTCCAAGAAGGATATCGAAGTCGTCGCCGTCAACGATATCACCGACGCGCCCACGCTCGCCCATCTGCTGAAATACGACTCGGTCCATGGCGCCCTGCCGCAGCAGGTCAAGGCCGAAGGCGATCAGATCATGCTCGACGGCCGCGCCCTGACGGTATTGGCCGAACGCGACCCCGGCAAGCTGCCGTGGAAGCGCCTGGGGGTCGAGGTCGTGGTCGAATCCACCGGACTCTTCACCGCGCGCGACAAGGCCGCCCTGCATCTGAGCGCCGGCGCGCGCAAGGTCGTGATCAGCGCGCCGGCCGACGGCGCCGATATCACGCTGTGTCTCGGCGTCAATCAGGACGCCTATGACCCACGCCGCCACGACGTGATTTCGAACGCCTCCTGCACCACCAATTGCCTCGCGCCCGTGGCCAAGGTGCTGCACGACAATTTCGGGATCGTACACGGCCTGATGACCACCGTGCACGCCTATACGCAGGACCAGATGCTGCAGGACGGTCCGCACAAGGACTTGCGGCGCGCGCGTTCCGCGGCGCTCTCGATGGTGCCGACGTCGACCGGCGCGGCCAAGGCGATCGGCCTGGTGCTGCCGGCGCTCAAGGGCAAGCTCGACGGTATCGCCGTGCGCGTGCCGACGCCCAACGTCTCGGTCGTCGATCTGACCGCCGTGCTGGAAAAGGCGGCCGACGAAAAATCGATCAACGCCGCGATGAAAAAGGCGGCCGACGGCGACCTCAAGGGCATCCTGGAGTACAGCGACGGTCCGCTGGTTTCGATCGATTTCAACAACAATCCCCATTCCTCGATCTTCGACGCTCCGCTGACCAAGGTGCTCGACCACAAGCTGGTCAAGATTTTCTCCTGGTACGACAACGAGTGGGGCTACTCGAATCGGCTCGCCGACGTTACCGCCTACGTCGCGACCAAGGCCTGAACGGCTCGCGCCCGGCGGTTCGCGAATTTCAGGGATACGTTTGCCGCGATGCCAATTCGTTCGATCAAGCAGCTCGCACTGAACGGCAAAAAGGTTCTCGTGCGATGTGATTTCAACGTGCCGCTCGAGGCCGGCAGGATCACCGACGCCAATCGGATCGACGCCAGCCTCGACACGATCCGCTACCTCCTCGCCGAGGGCGCGGCGGCCGTGCTTTGCTCCCATCTGGGCCGTCCCAAGGAGCGCACGACCGACTTAAGCCTGAAGCCGGTCGCGGAGTATCTGAGCCAGGCGCTCGGCCATAAGGTCACGCTCGCGCCCGATTGTATCGGCGATATCACCGGCCGGATGGTCGTGGACCTCGCGCCCGGCCATGCGCTGTTGCTCGAAAATCTGCGGTTTCATCCGGAGGAAGAGGCCAACGACCGCGATTTCGCCCATGAGCTGGCGCGCGGCAAACAGGTCTACGTCAATGACGCCTTCGGCACGGCCCATCGCGCCCACGCCTCCACGGCGGGCGTCACCCGCTTTATCACGGAGCGCGCGGCGGGCTTCCTGATGCTGCGTGAGCTCGAGGCCTTGCGCGCGCTCACCGAGAACCCGGCGCATCCGTATGTGGCGATTTTGGGCGGCGCGAAAGTTTCGGACAAAATCGGCGTCATTCGCAATCTGATCGCCAAGGTTGACGCGATTTTGATTGGCGGCGCGATGGCCTACACGTTTTTGCGCGCGCAGGGCGAAAATGTCGGCAAATCGCGCGTCGAGGAGGATAAAATCGACCTCGCCCGCGAACTGCTCGCCGCGGCCGTCAAACACAACGTCGCGATCGTCCTGCCGATCGACCATGTCGTCGCCGAATCGATCGAACCGGGGCCGACCGTCGCGATCGCGCGCGAAATTCCGGCCGACCGGATGGGCCTCGATATCGGTCCCGCGACCGTCGCCGAGTTCGTGGAACGATTGCGCGGCGCCAAAACCGTCGTCTGGAACGGCCCGCTGGGATTGTTCGAAACGCCCGAGTTCGCCCATGGCACGCTTGCGGTTGGCGAAGCGCTCGCCAATCTCGACGGCGTGATGAGCGTGATCGGCGGCGGCGACACGGCCGCGGCCGTCGCCGGCCATCCGTGGGCCGCGCGCTTCAGCCATATCTCGACCGGCGGCGGCGCGACGCTCGAATATCTCGAAGGAATCGAATTGCCGGGCGTCAAGGCGCTCGAAGTCTGAAGCGTAACCCGCGCGCGTCGCCCGGCCCCCGCCGGCGCGGCGCCTCGACGCACGCGATAAGGATCCGCGGATGCGAAAAAAGCTTTTCGCCGCCAATTGGAAGATGAACCTGACGCCGGCCGAGGCCCGCGCCCTGCTCGCCGCGATTCGCGCCGCGCTCGACCCGCTCGCCGCCAAACTCGCCCGCGACCGCGAGGTGATGGTCGCGCCGGCCTTCCCGGTCCTGCCGGCGGCGGCCCAGGCGCTGGCCGGCTCCTCGCTCGCGCTCGGCGCGCAGAACATGCATTTCGAGGAAAAGGGCGCCTTCACCGGCGAAGTCTCGGCCGCGATGCTGCGCGCATTCGGCGTAAGCCACGTTATCGTAGGCCACTCCGAACGGCGCCATCTGTTCCTTGAAAGCGACGAGATGGTCGGCAAGCGCGCCGCGGCCGTCGTGGCCGCCCAGATGGTCCCGATTCTGTGCGTCGGCGAAACCGCCGACGAACGCGACCACGGCCACACGCTCGCGGTCGTGCTGCGTCAGTTGCAGGCCGGCCTCGCCGGGATCCCGGCCGAGCAGGCGCGCCGGGTCGTAATCGCTTACGAGCCGGTATGGGCGATCGGCACCGGACGCACCGCCACGCCCGAACAGGCCGCGATCGTCCATGGCGCGATTCGCGACGCGCTGCGCGATCGTTTCGCCGCGGCGGCTGACGATCTGCCGATCCTGTACGGCGGCAGCGTCACGCCCGACAATGTTGACTCTTTGATGGCGAAACCGGATATTGACGGAGCTCTGGTCGGCGGGGCAAGCTTGAAGGCTGACTCGTTCGCGCGGATCGCCGCGTCGGGAATCGCATAAGGACGCCTCCCACTCGCGACGGCATTGCGCCAACGGGCGGACCAAAAGCCAATTCGACGGGAATTTAATCGAGAATGGTAACCGCGATAGTCGCGCTGCATGTAACCGTCTGTATCGCGCTGGTGGTGGTCGTGCTGCTTCAGCGCGGCAAGGGCGCGGAGGTCGGCGCGGTCTTCGGCGGGTCAAGCCAGACCGTCTTCGGCGCGAGCGGCGCGGGCGGCGCGCTGTTTCGCCTAACGTGGACATTTGCGGCGATTTTCTTCGCCACGTCGCTTTACCTGGCTTATTCCTCGACGCGGCGCGTCACCGGCAGTATCTTCGAGAGCCGCCCGATACCGGCGCATGTGGCGCCCAACGGAGCCAAAACCGCCGCCCCGGGCGTCCCGACGGGCGCGCCGGCCAAGCCGGCCAGCGGCGCGCCGGCTCCGGCGGCGAATCCGGCGCCTTCAACCAAATAGACCGCGCCGTCAACGACCCTCGGCGGCGCAATTATCCAAGCGCGGGTGGTGGAACAGGCAGACACGCGAGTTTGAGGGGCTCGTGGTAGAAATACCGTGCGGGTTCAAGTCCCGCCCCGCGCACCACCTTTTGCGACTATTTCATCGCTATCGCTGCCGCGCGACGCCGCCGAATCCGGCAGCGAAGCTCATCTGACGCTGCGCGATTCCATCTGGCGCGGCGACTCCCGCCGCCGGCCGCGTGTCGCGTGATTCGTCCGCGTCGAAGCCGCATCGGCGCTTGAGCGTGCCGAAGATCGCGTCCAGCCGTTCGTCATAGACCCGCGGCGGGTAGGTCGAGCGACCGTAATAATCCTCGAAGCGCCGAACGAGCGCGGGAAATTTCTCGCGGATAAACGGGAGAAACCGTCGCGCCGCCGCCGGCTTCAGGAACAGCGCGCGATGCCATACGTTGGCCGCGCCCGCTCGCCGCGCCGCCCGCATCACGGCCGCGATTCCGCCGGGATCGTCGGTGATTCCGGGTATCATCGGCATCATCAGGAGGTTGCAGCGGATACCCGCCGAGGTTAGCCGCTCGAGCGCCGCGAGCCGGATCGACGGCCGGGGCGCACGCGGTTCGAGCGCCCGCTGCATCCGCCGGTCGAGCGTAATCAGCGAAAAGTTAACGGAGAGGCGCGAGCGCGCGTTGATCTCGCCGAGCAGGTCGAGGTCGCGCACGATCAGGCCGGACTTGGTGGTGATTGAAAGGTCGAGTCCCCCCACTCGCGCCATCACAGCGAGCAGACTGCGCGTGACGCCGAAGCGCCGCTCGGCCGGCTGATAAGGGTCGGTCGCGGTCCCCAGCGCGATCTGGTCGGCGCCGACGGGAGTATGCGCGAGCGTGCGCGCCAGCGCCTCGGCCGCGCGCTCCTTGACGAAGATACGGCGTTCGAAATCGAGCGGGTCGCGCAGCTCCAGGAATTCATGCGTATAGCGGGCGTAGCAGTAGACGCAGCCGAATTCGCATCCGCGATAGGGGTTGATCGTCCAGCGGAAGCGCATCGCGGGATTAGCGCAACGGTTGAGGATTTGCCGCACCGGCATCGCGAGGAACTCGACGTCGCGGACGGGCGCGAGCGTCCCGGCGTCCGGCTCGAGCATCGGCAGTTCCGGCGTCTCTGCGCTCTTCCGCCCCATCCCTTGATTTTCGCTTTTTCTTCGCTTTTGTCAAGCCTTACCGATACCGTCATAGCGGCAATAATTGGCATTAACGGCGGGCGCTGAAGGCGAACCTCAAAACTAGCGGTCGATAGCCGAAGTCGGATAGGTTCTGTTAGCGTTAATTGACAGCCCGCCTCTACTTTGGCGATAAATTGTACACCAACGCATGCAAATTGCTTTCCAGGATTCCGACATCGACCGCTTGGTTCGAATGTTGAAGCCGCTGCCTGAAAACTGGCGAACGCGACTCCACAACTTGAGGCCGATTCACGAATTATCTCAGAAAAGAGCGAGCTTGATCGTAAACACAAATGAAGGAAGCTTCCGAATAATGGTTAGGCAAAGCACGATCAATCCGCTGGATTTTTCCGTCATACTCGGTTTCCGAAGACCGCGAGAAGCTCACTGGTTTCGTCTTCGACGATACAACGGACTTCACCCGGGGGAACACCGCAACAGACTGGAAAGGGCGTCAACGACCGAAGGGCGGTCGGGCATGCGCGGCTTTCATATTCACGTTGCGACCGCCCGCTACCAGGAAAGTGGGCTTCAGGAAGATGGCTATGCCATAGGTACGGAAAAATATGGCAACGTCGAGAGCGCAATTCAATTGATGATTTCCGAGTGCGGGTTTCAAATGCCGCCAGAGCGGCCGGAGAATTTAGCTCAAGGAGAATTCTGGCCAAAACGGTGACGTGAAATGTCTATCCGCAATTCTAGTTTTGAAGATGATTTCAGACGGAAGGTATGCGAAGAAGTGGTGGTTCTTTCGCAGGGACTCGATCGCTATATAGTTCAAACTCCAATCTCGTTCGGTGACGGCGATACCTTACCTATCGTTCTAAAGAGAAATGGAAATGATAATTGGGTGTTGACTGACGAAGGACACACCTTTTTGCAACTCACCTACGAGCTTGACGAGCGCGATTTGAAGGAAAGAAACCGCCGCGAAATTATTGATCGAAATCTAAGCGCGTTCGGCGTTCAGAACGTCAATGGCGAATTGATCCTGCGAATTCCAAATCAGGGCTATGGCGACGCTCTCTACAGCTTCATTCAGGCGCTGCTTAAGATCGACGACATTCGGTATCTCTCGCGCGACCGCGTACGTTCGACTTTCATGTCTGATTTCCGCACGTTGATGAGCGCATTGTCGACGTCCGATCGCATCACTTACGACTGGCATGATTCGGAACACGATCCGAAAGCTAATTATCCCGTCGATTGTCGGATAATTGCAGAGGATTCGCCACTTTTCATTTTTGCGCTGTCCACTGATGAGCGAGCGGCAGTCGCAGCCCTTAGTCTCCTGCGATTTGAGACCTGGGACCTCAAATTTAGAGGTATCGGAGTCTATGAGGACGAGGAATCGCTTAGTTCCAGAACGATCGCGCGGTTCGGAGACGCGGCCCACAAAACGTTCTCAAGCGTCGCTGCGGCGAGTGAAGGCATGCCTAAATTTTTCCCAGAGTTAAGAGCGGCTAAAACATAATATAACCGCGCCTTTGATCGATGCGAGAGTAACGCCGAGTTGCTGTTCAGAGAATTGAACCAGCTGCGGACTAGGTCTTTCTGCTGTAGCGCCGGGGGGAGGAGGCGAATTCGGAGCGGAAGGTGCGGATGAAGTTCGAGAGGTCGTCGAAGCCGGAGGCGAGCGCGATTTCCGTGACCGGATCATGCGTCGTCGCGAGCCGGCGGGCGGCCTCGCGCAGGCGCGCCCGCAATAGCCATTGATGCGGCGTGACGCCGGTCACGCGAGTGAAAGTCCGCAGGAAATGATAACGGCTCATCCCGGCTGACTCCGCGAGGGCGGCCAGCGGATACGGCCGCGTAACGTCCGACTCAAGCTCGCGCAGAAGTCGGCCGATCCGCGCGAGATCGCGTTCGCTCGGCGCCGCGCGTCCGTTCCGGCGCGGCTCGTTGGCCAGATGGAGCGCGCCGCCGGCCAGCTCCAGCGCGATTTCCTCTAAGGTTCCAGCCGCCGACGCTGAATCGTTTTCGAGCGCCGTCCGCGCCCGCATCGTGACCTTGGCGAGCGCGCGCAGCGGCGGCAGGGCGTTGAGTCCGAACGCCGAACGCGGCGCCCCCGCGTCATCGGCGAGACGGGCGAAACAGTCGTCATCGAACTGGAACGAAAGGCAGCGGTCGCCCGCGCCGTGATCGTGCGAGCATTCGAAGGAGCGGCCGGCGCTCCCGAGCAGCATCGCCCCCGGCGCCAACATCGCGGGGCCGCGGTCGCCGCGATAGACAAAAGTTCCGGCCAGGATTAGCGATACTGAAGCGGTCGCGTGGCGTTCCTCGAACGGACGGTCGCGCGGCCCGCAGGTGCATACGATGTCCATCACGCGCCATCCGGGACCGGACGCGACGATCCGGTGGTCGAAGCCGCCGGGGGCGTCGGGCGCGGGCTTGCGGGCGAGCGCAAGGGCGAGAGGATCGGCGGCGATTTTCGGCGTCGAGAGCAATTTTCGCCAAGTTTCCGCGGGCGGCGGAGATTAAATTCGACCCTATCAAGGTTTCACAGGAGACTCTGATGGGCAACATTACGACCATTCAGGCGGGCGCGCGGGAAGACGGCGGCGTGGAGCTGGCCGGCCGATGCGCGTGCGGGAAAATCCGTTATCGGCTGGGAGCGGCGCCGTTAATCGTGCATGCGTGCCATTGCCGGGATTGCCAGCGGATTACCGGCGGCGCCTTCGTGATCAACCTCTGGATCGAGCGCAAGTTCGTGGCGCGCGAAGGCCCGGAGCCGCGATCGTTCCGGCTGACGGGCGGCAGCGGCAAGCCGCACGACGTCTTCTTCTGCGGCGTTTGCGGGACGTATCTGTGGAGCTTCTATCACGGCGCGCCGGGAGAGGCCTTGTTCGTGCGCGCGGGCACGCTCGACCGTCCGGAGGCCGTGCGGCCGGACGTGCATATTTTCACGCGCGGCAAATTGCCGTGGGTGCAAATTCCGGCCGGGGCGCGCGCTTTCGAGACGTTTTACAAGATCGACGAAATCTGGTCCGAGGCGAGCAAGGCGCGGCTTAAGGCGAATCGCACGGAGGCGGCGTAACGCCACGGAGATCAGGGATTCTTCGCTTCGTCCTTCGCTCCGCTCAGGACAAGCTCAGAATGACAAGAATGGGGCGCCCAGAATGACAAAACGAACACTGGCCGTTATCAATTCGAGCCTCTTAATTTTGTCGTTCTGAGCGAAGCGAAGAATCCCGATCCAATGAGGTCCGTTGCCGGGCGATTTGAGTAATCAACCGAAACGATCGCGCGGGCGGACGGCTCGCGCATCCATGGAGGAACGACGATGCTCAATCACGTATCGATTGGAGTAAAGGATCTGGCGCGGGCGCGACATTTTTACGACGCCGCGATGGCGCCGCTCGGCTACAAATGCCTGTACGAGAGCGCGGAGGCGCTAGGTTACGGGGCCAAGGCCCCCGTGATGTGGCTACTGCCGTCGAAGAGTCCCGTGCCGGCGGACAAGGCCTCGGGACTGCATTTCTGTTTCGACGCGGCGCGGCGCGCGGACGTCGACGGCTTTCACGCCGCCGCGCTGAAGGCGGGAGGACACGACAACGGCAAGCCGGGATTGCGGCCCGATTACGGCGATAACTATTACGCCGCGTTCGTGATCGATCCCGACGGCTACCGGCTGGAGGCGTACTGCGCCAGCGCGAAGTAGCGCATGATTCAATTCGGGCGGCGGCGTTGCGCGCCGCCGCCCGATAGCCATAGGAAAGGGATTCTTCGCTGCGCTCAGAATGACAGAAATAGATTTCGCGCTTGGAATATTTTGATTAGTGGACGTTATGAGAACGTCCGTGCCTCAAAAAATTTGCCAACTTTCAGAATGACGGAACGCGCCGCGCATCGCCCCGGCCGTGCGCATTCGCGAGTTCCCCTTATTCGTCATGCCCGGGCTTGACCCGGGCATCCATCGATATGGATTCGCGGGTCAAGCCCGCGAATGACTATTGACCAGGCCGCCGGACCGATGGATTCCCGGGTCAAGCTCGAGAATGACCGTTTGGGGCCACGCCCGCGGGCGCTTTCGAGATCGATCCGATTGGCGCGTCGCAAGCGATCAGGATTTGCCCGGATTGAAGCCGCGGGCGATCACGTTGACGTCGGCGGAATCGATCAGATCGCCCACTTTCCAGCCGTTTTCGTCATATTCGCCGAGGAACTGGTCGACCCACTGGCGCA
>JAJXYM010000362.1 GCA_021780585.1 Deltaproteobacteria bacterium | reverse complement strand
CCCTTTGACTCGGCCGATTGAAGAATGAGGCGTCAGCAATGAAATCCGCAAGACGAACGTTCGCCGCCCTATGCGCCGTGATCGCGATCGCGGCCGGCGCGCCGACCGGCGCCCGCGCCGCCGCCCGGCATCCGAAAGTGATCCATGAAGCCGCGCTTCCGGCGGCGAAAATCCCGGCCTATATCACCGCCGCGATCGCTTCGCCCGACCGTCCCGCCAAGGATCGCGCGCTCGACGAATCGCGCCAGCCGGCGCAGTTGATGGCGTTCTTCGGCGTCAAGCCGGGGATGAGCGTCGCGGACCTGTGGGCCGGCGGCGGCTACACCACCGAGCTGCTGGCGCGAATCGTCGGTCCCGGCGGCAAGGTGTATTCGCAGAACGGGCCATTTCCCGAGAAGTTCAAGGCCAACGAAACCCTATGGCAAAGCCGGCTCAAGGAGCCGGGGATGGCCAACGTGGTCGAAGTGGTCAAGCCGTTCAGCTCGCCGGATCTGTTGCCGGCCGCGCCCGAATCGCTCGACGCGGTTTTCATCAATCTCAACTATCACGATCTGTTCAATATCGGCGCAGACCCGGCGACCCTGAACGCGACCGTTTTCAAAGCGCTCAAGCCCGGCGGGGCCTACGCAATCGTCGATAACAGCGGCCGGCCGGGCGCCGGGACGAGCGAGACCAAGACGCTGCATCGGATCGACGAAAAAACGCTGATCAAGCAGGTCGAGGCGGCGGGATTCAGACTCGCCGCGACTTCGGACGTATTGCGTAATCCCAAGGATCCGCGCACCGAGCCGTTCTGGAAGCTGAACCATACGCAGGACCGTTTCGTCCTGAAATTCGTGAAACCCTGACGCGGACCACGCATTATTGCGAAGAAAACCGAGGAGAACGCCATGAAAATTGGATTGCTGGCCGCCGGTCTGATGCAGGGGGCGCAGCCGCAATATCTGCGCACGTTGGCGGAACTGGTCGAGCGGCTGGGCTTCGGCACGCTGTGGGCGCCGGAACACGTGGTGCTGTTCGATACCTACGCCGAGTCGAAATATCCCTACTCGGCCGACGGCGCGTTCGCGACGACCGGCGACGCCGATTGGATGGACCCGTTTATCGCGCTGACGTGGGCCGCCGCGCACACTTCACGAATTCGCCTCGCCACCGGCATCTGTCTGGTGCCCGAACATAATCCGCTGGAGCTGGCGAAAGTGGTCGCGAGCGTCGATCGGCTGAGCGGCGGACGCTTCGCGCTCGGCGTGGGTATCGGATGGTCGTCCGAGGAGTTCAAGGCGCTGGGAATTCCGTTCGAGCGGCGCGCCCAGCGCACGCGCGAATATATCGACGTGATGCGCCGCCTGTGGAGCGAGGAGCGCACCACTTTCCACGGCGAGTTCGTCAACTTTGACGCGGCCCGCAGCTATCCGAAGCCGGCGCAGGGCGGACGCGTGCCGATTATCTTCGGCGGCGAGAGCGGTCCGGCGCTGCGCCGCGTCGCGGAATACGGCAACGGATGGTTCGGCTTCAACCTCACGCCCGACACGGCGAAGGCCAAGACCGATCGTCTGCACGCGCTGCTCAGAGAGAACGGCCGCGCGCCCCACGAGGTCGAAATTATCGCCGCGCCTTATACCCAGCCGGTCGCGCCCAGCGACCTGAAGGGCTATCACGAGGCGGGCGTGAGCGAAATCGTGCGGACCTTCCGGATGCCCGAGCGTGAATCCGAGCTGCCGGCCGTGCTCGAAGCGATGGCGCGCGAATGGGTCGAACCGGCCGCCCGGCTCCGCTGACGATTTGCCGGCGGCGCGACGGCTCCGCCGTCGCGTTCAGCCGGGCGCGAGGATTTCGCGCGCGCGCTTGAGATCGGCGGCAATCTGCGCGGCCAGCGCGGCGGCCGACTCGAACTTGCGCTCCGGCCGAATTCGCTCGATCAAGTCGAGCCGCACGTCGGCGCCGTAGAGGTCGCGGTCAAAATCGAATACGTGCGCCTCGATCGTGCGCTCGGGCTCGGCGAACGTCGGCCGCATCCCGATATTGGTGATCGACGGATACGCGCCGTCGTCGAGCAGGAGCCGCGTCGCATAGACGCCGTCCGGCGGCAGGCATTCGGTGCGGCTCTGGATATTCGCGGTGGGAAAACCCATCTTGCGGCCGCGCTCGCGCCCATGCACGACCGGCCCGCGGATGAAATGCGGCCGTCCGAGCAGCTTCGCCGCCGTGCGCAGATCGCCCGCCGCGATTACTTCGCGAATCCGTGACGAGCTGACCTCCATCCCGGCGACCTTGACCGGTCCGACCACGCGCGCGTCGAAGCCCATCTCGGCCCCCAACGCGCGCATCACGCCCGCGTTGCCCGCGCGATCGTGGCCGAAGCTCACGCTATGGCCAACCACCACCGCGCGTGCGCCAATCCGTTCAATCAGGTAATCGCGCGCGAACTCGCGCGGACGGACCATGCTGAAGGCGCGCGTGAACTCGATCACCAGCACCGCGTCGAGGCCCGAAACCCGCAGCAGCTCGAGCTTGTCCTCGGCCGTCATGATCAGTCGCGGCGCGCGCGCGGGCGCCAGCACTTTGGCCGGACTCGGGTCGAAGGTCAGCGCGAAGGCGGCGCCGCCGTGCCCGCGCGCCAACTCAATCGCGGCGCCCAAAATCGCCTGATGGCCCATGTGAACGCCGTCGAAATTCCCCAGCGCCACCACCGGCCACGGATGCGGCTTAAGCGCGGCGAGGTCGCGGATTATCTCCATCGCGCCCCCTCCAGCCGCGCCCGCCGCGCGCCAATCGAATCGCGCCGTGTACCCATCGTGAACCGTTCCCGCCGCACGCTAGCCATTCGCCAGCGACGCCATCAGCGACCGCGCCGGCGACGCCTGCGGCGAATCCGGATGGTCGCTAATGAGCTTTTGCAGCGTCAGGCGCGCGTCGATCCGGTCGTTGATCCGAACGAACGCTCCAGCCTCGCCGAGCAGCGCCGCCGCCGCGAAGCGCCCCTTCGGAAAACGCATCACCAGGTCGTTGTACTGCAGGATCGATTGGTCGTACTTGCCCATCTCGTTGAGCGCGACCGCCGAAAAGTATTCGGCCGGCTCGCTCAATTGGGATTTGGGAAAACGGCGTTGCAGGCCCTGAAACTTCGCCAGCGCGTTCGCGTAATTGCCCGCCTGCATATCCGCCAGTCCGGAACGATAGAGTTTCGCGCCGGGGTCGCCGCTCGAACCAGCGGCGGCGGCCTCTTGCGCCAGCGCGTCGCGCCACGACGGCGCGGCGCCGGCGGGCGCTGACGCTGACGGCGGATTTTCCGCGGGCGGCGCGGCGGACGTCCCCGCGCTATCGCCGCTATCGTCCGGCGGCGGCAGCATCGGCGCCCCGATCGGCGGCGCTCCGCTCGCGACCGCGG
>JAJXYM010000287.1 GCA_021780585.1 Deltaproteobacteria bacterium | reverse complement strand
CCCGCGCCAGATCCGCGCGCGAGGTTCCCGCCGTCATCTCGCGCGTGCCGTCGGGCCAGAGGATCTGCAGGCCGTGGACGCCGATCAGAATGAGTCCGTCGTCGAGCCCGAGGAAACGGCGCAACGCGGAGATCTCACGCCCGCTCACAATCGCGATCGCGATCCGATCGGGCCGCGCCGCCAGCCGCTCAAGAATCGGCCGCGCCGCGGGCAGCGGCGTTGCGCGCGCCGGATCGTCGACGATTTCCGCGATCGTGCCATCGTAATCGAGACAGAGCAGAATCCGCGATCTGCGCGCCAGCGCGCCTAACGCGCCGGCCGGCAGCAGGCCGGACGGCGTCGCGTCAGGCGCGGGTTTCGACGGCGTCATCGAGCCGCGCTCCGGCCGCCGCGTCCAGCGCGTCGAGAAAACTTCCCGACCAGCGTTTGAGGTTGTTGGCGTGAACCTTCTCGCGCATCGCGCCCAGCCGCCGCGCGCGCTCCGCGGGCGGCATTTCGACCGCCTGATAGATCCGGTCGGCGAGCTGATCGACGCTGTACGGATTCACCAGCAGCGCCTCGCTCAACTCCTCGGCCGCGCCGGCGAACTCGCTCAGGATCAGCACGCTGGCGCGATCGCCCACCTGCGACGCGACGAACTCCTTCGCCACCAGATTCATCCCGTCGCGCAGCGGCGTAAGCAGCGCGATATCGGCGGCGGCGTAATAGGCGACCAGCTCCTCGGCGCCGAACTGGGTATACAGATAGCGCAGCGGCGTCCAGCCTTCCGAGGAATAGCGCCCGACGACATTGCCGACCAACTCGTCGAGCTCGCGCTTGAGGATCGCGTAGTCCCCAACCTTGGTGCGCGAGGGCACGGCGATCAGCGCCAGGGTGACCCGGCGGCGCCATTGCGGATGCTGTTCGAGGAAGCGTTCGAAGCCGCGGATCCGCTCGAGGATGCCCTTGGTGTAATCGAGCCGATCAACCCCCAGAATCATGATCGGCGTGGCGATCGCGCGGCGGATCCGCGCGACTCGGGCGCGCACCCGATCGCTGGCCGCCAGACCGGCGAAAAAATCGGCCGGAATCCCCAATGGAAAGGCGCCCACCCGCACCCGCCGCGCCCCGATTGTGACTTCGCCGCGTTCGCGATCGACCCGCAATCCCATCACGCCCTCGCAGCAATTGAGAAAATGGGTCGCATAGGAGCGGGTATGGAATCCAATCAAATCGGCGCCGAGCATCCCGGCGAGAAATTCCTCGCGCCACGGCAGAATCCGCAACAGTTGCTCGGGTGGAAACGGCACATGCCAAAAGATGCCGATCGGCAGATCGGCGCGGCGCTCCCGCACATATTGCGGAACCAGCGCCAGATGGAAATCCTGCACCCACAGCAGATCGCCCGGCACCGCCTCGCGCGCGGCGATTTCGGCGAAGCGGCGATTCACCCGCTCGTAGCGCTGCCAATGCTGGCGGCTGAAATGCGATCGCGGAATCATCAGATGCATCAGCGGCCAGAGCGCCCGATTACACATTCCGTAGTAGTAATCCGAAATATCCTGTTCGCCGAGCGGCGCGAACATGATCCGGAAGCGCGGCTCGCCGCCGGGCGGCATCGTCAGCGGCGCGGGCGAACGCGGGCCGCCCGACCATGCGATCCAGGTGCCGCCGTGGCGCTCGAGCAGGCGCAAAAAGGTGCTGCCGACCCCGCCGACGGTCGGCTCGACCCGCTCCCGCCCATGCTCGCTGACGATGCGGATCGGCGCCCGGTTCGACATCACGATCAGCCGTCCCGCGCCATGCCGGGAAGTCCCGTTACAGTGGCCATTGGAAGCGATCGTTTTGCTTGTCGAAGCCGTCATGGAACATACCGCCGGCCCGCGGCGCGGGCGGCTCGAGCATCTGCGGAGAAAATGCGGGCTACAACTCCAACCTAGTCCGCGGAAGACCAGTCCGCAAACCAATCGATCCGATTGCGCGAGAAGGACTTTGGGTCGCGCGGCGTGGGTTGAAGAAACGCCCGGTATCGCGCCAATTCCCGCGAAAGCGGCGCTTGGAACGCCGCGGGAACCGCGGACGGGACGTTGATTGCGATTTCATCGATTCGAGGGCGTGAAAGAAAACGCCCGGCCTCGTGCGAGGGGGGCCGGGCGTCGCGCCGCCGATCGACGGTCGGTCCTACTTGTTCGGCTGCGGCGTCATCCGCAGGTAGGGCTTGAGTTCCTTCCAGCCCTTCGGAAACTTCTGCTTCATCACCTCGGGATCCCTGAGCGTGGGCACGATTACGACATCGTCGCCGTCTTTCCAGTTGCCCGGCGTCGCCACCGAATAGTTATCGGTGAGCTGCAGCGAATCGATCACGCGCAGAATTTCGTCGAAGTTGCGGCCCGCGCTCTGCGGATAGGTGATAATCGCGCGGACCTTCTTCTTCGGGTCGATGATGAACACCGAACGCACCGTGGTGGTGTCGCTCAGGTCGGGATGGATCATCTCGTAGAGGGTCGAGACTTTCTTGTCGGCGTCGCCCAGAATCGGAAAATTCAGCTTGGTATGCTGCGTCTCCTCGATATCGCCAATCCAGCCCTTATGCGACGCGACGTCATCGACGCTGACCGCGACCGCCTTGACGTTGCGCTGGTCGAATTCCGGCTTGAGCTTCGCCACCAGGCCGAGTTCGGTGGTGCATACCGGCGTGAAATCCTTGGGATGGGAAAACAGGATGACCCATTTGTCGCCGATCCACTGATGGAAACGGATCGTGCCTTCGGTCGACTCCTGAACGAAGTCGGGAGCTTCACTGCCTAGACGAATTGACATGACTAACCTCCAAAAAATGGCGTTTTCGCAATTCCTGCGTGATTCGGATCGGGGCGCGGGCGTCGGCGCGCCAATAGATGACTAAATAAGTCTATTTAATCATAAACAGAACCGCAACCACTTGAAAGAGATCAGTGCGGCGGCGCGAGCGGCAAAATCTCGCGCCGCGTGAGGTTCGCCGCGGGCCGCGAAGCCATCGCATTCAATGGCGCACCCGGCTCAGATCGGGTTTGCGCTTCTCCATGAAGGCGCTGACGTATTCCTTATGCTCGGGGCTGGCGGAGCATTTGTCGAGCGCGAAGACCTCGAAGTCGATGGCGGTGGCAAGCGTGCCCGATTCGGCGTTGCAGAGCGCGCGGCGCGTCAGCGCGAGCGAAAGCGGTGAGCCGAGCAGGATTTCGCCGGCGAGTTCGCGCGCCTTGGTCGCCAACTGGTCATCCGGGACGACTTGGCTCACCAGTCCCGCCGCGAGGCATTCGGCGGCCGTGTAATGGCGCCCCGTGAGCATCATCTCGGCGGCGCGCGAGGCGCCCACCAGCCGCGGCAGCAGCCGGGTCGAGCCCAGCTCGGGCATCATCCCGACCCGTGCGAAGATAAAGCCCACCTTGGCCGAATTGGCCATGATCCGGATATCGCACGGCAGCGCCATGGTGATGCCGACGCCAAGCGCATAGCCGTTGATCGCGACGATCGACGGCTTGCGCATCGCGGCGACGGTCGCGGGAAACTCGAGCATCCCGCCGCGCCGCTCGTTGACCGACGAACCGAAGCCCTCGCGCGTGCGGATATTCTCGGCGAAGCTGGCGATGTCGGCGCCGGCGCAAAACGCCTTGCCCGCGCCGGTCAGGATCACGGCGCGGACCGCGTGGTCGTCGTCGGCGCGCCGCATCGCATCGACCAGCTCGACGCCCATCCGCGCAGTGAAGGCGTTGAGCTTGGCGGGCCGGTTAAGGGTCAGGGTCGCGACTTCATCGGCGACTTCGTAGCGGATCGTTTCGTAGTCCATGACGCTCCTGAAAATCGTCGCGGGCGCGCGCCCGCCGCTCTAGCGTTTCTTCTTGCGCGTCCGCGCTTCGCGGATTTGGGCCTTGAGTCGTTTTTCCCGCCGTTTGCGCCGGCGCTTGATTTCGCGTTGCCGTTCGGTCGCCATCGAGGTTGCTTGTCGTCTCCCGTTTCGTCGCAATTGGCGTGGTCGGGTGAGCCCGGAACCGCGTCGCGGCCCGCATCGCCCGATTCAGCCGTGACCATCATAGAAGCGCCGTCCCGCGAGCGCCAGCATCTCGCGCGCGGAGCGGTGTGCGCGATCTCACGCGCGGGAGGTCACGCGCCGGCGCGCGGCGCGCGCCGGCGACGACAGTTTATCCACAGCCGAGTCGGGCCGCCGGTCGCGATCAGCCGTTGCCTGACGCCGAGGTCGGCTCGATCTCGTACATCACCCGCACTTCGCCAGGCTGGGCGAACGGATACTTGTCCTGGCCAAGATATTTTTTCGCCAACGCGTCGATATGCGCCGCCGCGCCGTGTTCCGCCTCGCTCACCACGCGGCCACGCACCTGCAGATAGCGATACGGATTTTGCGGATCGAGGATCGCGAGCGCAACGCGCGCGCCCGGCTTGAGCGTGCGCGCCTTGACCCGGCCACGCGCGGTGTTGACGCGGATTTTGCCGTCCGCGTAATCGAACCATACCGGCGTCACCTGCGGCGATCCGTCCTTCATCACCGTCGCGAGATTGGCGAAGGCCGCCTTGGCGGTCAGCAGATCGTGATAGTGATCGGGAATCACGGCCATGATCGAACTCCTTTGGTGGCGGCGGGGCGTTGCGACGTCCCGTCGCGATGAGCGTCGCGCGGCGCGCCGAGGCGGTCAAGAGCGGCGTCAGGAGCCGCTTGAGCGCGTCACGGACCGCGCTTGCGCATGTCGGACGTACATTGGCGCCGTCGCCAACCTTGCGTGTTAATACGAATGCACAAAACAGCGTGAAATTTGACTCGCCAAATGCTATCGGTTAATGACGTTAGGCTGATCCGAGGGGCGGCAAAGGGGTGGGACCGTCCGCTGTTCCGGCTGCGAATTTCCACAAGGAGCTCGATGGCGATGGCGCTGTTCAATAAGGATTCCGACAAGAACCCCAGAAACGATCAAAACCTTCGCCCGCAGCCGCAGCCGGCGCCGCCGATCCCCGTCACGCCGACGGTGGTCACGACCGCGCCGAGCGTCGGCGAAAAGCCGGTCACGCCGATTCGCTCGGCCGCGCCGGCGGGCGACGCGCGCGCCTATCTCGACAGCGGTTCGAAGATTTCGGGCAAGCTGTTCTTCGAGGGACCGACGCGGATCGACGGCCAGGTCGACGGCGAGATCCACGCCAAGGACAGCCTCACGATCGGCGAAAGCGCGGTGGTGACGGCGCAGGTCAAGAGCGGCTCGATCGTGATCGCCGGCCGCGTCAGCGGCGATATCGTCGCGTCGCAGCGAATCGAGATCCGGCCGTCGGCGAAGGTGCTCGGCAATATCACGGCGCCGATCCTGGTGGTGCATGAGGGCGCCGTGTTCGAGGGCCATTGCTCGATGCAGCCGGAGGCGGCGCAATCCGGCAAGGTCACAGTGTTTCCCAAAGAAGAGCGCCAGGCGCCGCCGCCCGAGCGGGTCGCCGCCGGCGGGGCCCAGAAGCAAGCCTGACGTTAGAAGCTTCGCTAAATTAAATCGCAGGCCCGTATTAGCTTGACATTCGGGCTTGGGGATGATTTTGCTCTTGCGGGAGAGTTGATGTCGTAACATGCACATTCCGCCGGACTGGGATGTCTTTGGCATCCTGATTGTGTCCTTCCTTGCTTTCTGGGTCATATTCGGCTGGCTTTTTTTCGATCCATTCCTTAAGTTACTCGGCGAACGCGAGGGTCGGATAAAAAACCTCAACGAGCGCGCCGAGCGCTTGCTGGCTGAAGCGAAAAGCGCGATCGAGGACCGCGAGCGCGCGCTTGCCGCGGTGCGTCGTGACGCCCTCACCCGGCGCGAGGCCGAGCGTCGCGCCGCCGAAAGCGAAGCGGCCAAAACGCTCGAGGAGGCGCGCGCCGAAGCGCGGGCGGCGCTCGAAGAGGTGCGCGCCGGAATTGATCGGGATATCGAGGCCGCCAGGGGCGATCTGGAACAGATGGCGCGCCAGCTTGCGATCGAGCTGGCCGGACGAGTGTTGGGCCGGCCGGCGCGTGGCGCGGAGGCCGCGAATAATTAGATGAAGTCACGGGCGGCAATTTATGGATTGATCGGCGCGGCGCTTACGCCGTCGCTGGCGCACGCGGCCGAGCGCGGCGGCGCGGGCGGCGGCGGGACGTGGGGCGCGCTGGTCTTCTATATCATCAACTTTTCGCTCTTTATCGCGATTATCGTAAAGTATCTGCTGCCGGCGGGACGGCGCTTTTTCGTCGATCGCGCGATCGCGATCCGCGAAACCGTGGCCAAGGCCGACCGGGCGTTTCACGAAGCCCAGGAACTGGCGAATCAGGCGGCGGAGAAGCTCGCCCGCCTGGAAGCGGAAAAGACCCAGCTCGCCTCCGATTTGGCCGACGAGACGGTCTATCAGATTGGACGGATCTACGACCTGGCGCAGGAGGCCGCCGCGCGGATCCGGCGCGACAATGTGTTGACGATCGCGGCGCTGCGCGATAACGCCGCCCGGCGGGTGCGCGCAACGCTGGCGCACGCGGCGGCGCAACTCGCCTTCGAGCTGGTCCGGCGTGAGATTTCGGCCGCCGATCAGGCGCGGTTGGTGGGCGCTTTCGTCGCCCGGCTGGGCGCGGAGGCGGCGCGATGAAAAGCTCGAAAGTCGCCAAGCGCTACGCGCGCGCCCTGATGGGGCTCAGCGCCGACCATGCGCAGCTCGAAAAATGGGGCGCCGAACTGGAACGGCTGGCGCAAATCGTCGACGCGCCCGAAACCGTCGCGATCCTCGATTCGCCGCTGGCCTCGCCGCAGGCGCGAATCGCGGCGGTGGGCAAAATCGCCGAACGGCTCGATCTCAGCTATCCGGTGCGATCCTTCGCTATCGTCACCGCGCGCCACGGCCGGATTCGCGAACTTTCGGCGATGGCGGATCGGTACGGGCGGATGCTGGACGATCTGCTCGGACGCGCGCGCGCCACGCTCACCTTTGCGCGCGCACCCGAGCCCGACGCGCTCCAGCGCGTGGTGGCGGCGCTCGAAGCGATCGTCCGCAAGCGGGTGATCGCCACAACCCGGATCGACGGCGCGCTGGTGGGCGGCGTCGTCGCCGAACTGGAAGGCAAAATTTACGACGGCAGTCTCGCGACCCGGCTGGCGGAGGCCGAACAGCGCCTCGGCGGGTGATCGCGGCGACCGAACAAGCATATGGCGGAAATCAGACCATCCGAAATCAGCGATATCCTGCGCGACGAAATCAAGGGCTTCGAAGGCGAAGTTTCGGTGCGCGAAACCGGGCGGGTGCTGTCCTGCGGCGACGGCATCGCGCGGATCTACGGCCTGCAGAACGCGGCCGCGGGCGAACTGCTCGAGTTTCCCCATTCCGTCTATGGAATGGTGCTGAACCTCGAAGAGGATAACGTCGGCGCCGCGCTTTTCGGCGACCCTCAGGCGATTAAGGAGGGCGACGAAGTCAAGCGCACCGGCCGGATCGCCGAGGTTCCGGTCGGCGACGCGCTGCTCGGGCGCGTAGTCAATTCGCTGGGCCAGCCGATCGACGACAAAGGCCCGATCAAAAGCGCTGAGAGCCGCCGGATCGAAATCAAGGCCCCGGGCATCATCAAGCGCCAGCCGGTCAAGGAGCCGATGCAGACCGGGATCAAGGCGATCGACTCGATGCTGCAGATCGGCCGCGGCCAACGCGAATTGATCATCGGCGATCGGCAGACCGGCAAGACCGCGCTCGCGATCGACACGATTATCAACCAGAAGGGCCAGAACGTGGCCTGCGTTTACGTCGCGATCGGACAGAAGCGTTCGACCGTCGCGCAGGTGGTCGAGAAGCTCAGCCGCCACGGCGCGATGGAATACACCACGGTCGTCGCCGCGACCGCTTCCGAAGCCGCGCCGCTGCAGTTTATCGCGCCCTATTCGGGCTGCACGATGGGCGAGTATTTTCGCGATCACGGCCGCCACGCGCTGCTGGTGTATGACGATCTCAGCAAGCACGCGGTCGCCTATCGGCAGCTTTCGCTGTTGCTGCGCCGCCCGCCCGGCCGCGAAGCCTATCCCGGCGACGTCTTCTATCTCCATTCGCGCCTGCTCGAGCGCGCCGCCAAGCTCAGCAATGACTCGGGCGGCGGATCGCTGACCGCGCTGCCGATTATCGAAACCCAGGCGGGCGACGTTTCCGCCTACATCCCGACCAACGTCATCTCGATCACCGACGGCCAGATCGTGCTCGACGCCGATCTGTTCTATTCGGGCATCCGGCCCGCCGTGAACGTCGGACTTTCGGTTTCGCGCGTCGGCTTCTCGGCCGCGATCAAGGCGATGAAGCAGGTCGGCGGCACGCTCAAACTGGATCTCGCGCAGTATCGCGAGATGGCGGCGTTCGCGCAGTTCGGCTCGGACCTCGATCCCGCCAGCCAGCGCCTGCTCCATCGCGGCGAGCGACTCACCGAGATGCTCAAGCAGAGCCAGTACGAACCGCTCGCGACGGAAAAGGAAGTGCTGATAATTTTCGCCGCCAACGAGGGTTATCTGGACAAGCTCGAGGTGAGCCAGGTCAAGCCCTTCGAGCGCGACCTTTACGCCTGCTTCGAGACTCGGCACAAGGATTTACTGGGCGAGATCGTCGAGAAGCGCGAGATCGGCGACGATTTGCGCAAGCGGCTGATCGCGGCGCTGGACAGCTTCGCGAGCGCGCGCGCCGCCGACGGCGCCGGGGCCGCCTGATCCGGCGCGTGGTTGACGGATGGCGACACTTAAAGCGATTCGCCGGCGCATCGCGTCGGTCAAGACCACCCAGCAGACCACCCGCGCGATGAAGCTGGTCGCGGCCTCGCGGCTGCGGCGCGCGCAGGAGGCGCTGCTCAACGCGCGGCCCTATCACGAGGCGCTCAAGCGCGTTTCGGATTCGTTGCTCGCCTCCGCGCCCGCGGCGCTGGGCGCGCCGGAGGGGGCGCGGCGGGCGCTGATGCTGGTGGTGGTGACGTCCGACCGCGGACTGTGCGGCGGCTACAACGCGAATCTGACGCGGCTGGCCGAAGAGACCATGCGCAAGGCGCGCGCGGACGGACTCGAAGTCAAGCTGTTCGCGATCGGCCGCAAGGGCGCCGAACATTTCAAGCGCGCCAAAACCCCGCTCGACGGCGAGCGGATCAACAACCTGCCCCGGCTGGCGACGGTCGGCCTCGCGCGCGACGTCGCCTCGCGGATGCTGCATGATTTCCGCACTGGCGCGGTCGCGGAAGCCGGCGTGATCTACGCGGCGTTTCATTCGGCGCTGTCGCAGCGTCCAACCTACGAAAAGCTGCTGCCGGTCGCGCCGCCGCCCGCGGACAGCGCCGCCCGCGGCGCCGATTATCTGGTCGAGCCGAGCGCGGCCGAACTGATTCCGGCGGTGCTGCGCAGTTACGTCGAGGCGGCGATTTTCCACGCCCTGCTCGAAGGCGAAGCCAGCGAGCATGGCGCGCGGATGACCGCGATGGATAGCGCCACCAACAACGCGGTCGATATGATCGCGCGGCTGACGCTCGAGATGAACCGCGCGCGTCAGGCGCAAATAACCAGGGAATTGATGGATATCGTCGGCGGCGCCGAAGCCCTGCGCGGCTGAACCGGCGCCGGGCCGACGAATTTTCTCGCAGGAAAAAAATCTTTGCCATGAGCGCACAAGCAAACGGCCGTATCAACCAGATTCTCGGCAACGTTATCGACGTCGAATTCGCCAACGGAGCGCTGCCGGCAATTTTCACCGCGCTGCGCGTCACCAATCCCTCGATCGACGATCGGCCGGGCAATCTGGTGCTCGAAGTCGCCCAGCATCTCGGCGAAAACACCGTCCGTTGTATCGCGATGGACACCACCGAGGGCCTGGTCCGCGGCATGGAGGCGCTCGACACCGGCGCGCCGATCACCGTGCCGGTCGGCGAGGTCACGCTGGGGCGCCTGATGAACGTCACCGGCGAGCCGGTCGACGAGGCCGGTCCGATCGCCACCGACCTGCGCATGCCGATCCATCGCGAAGCCCCGACTTTCGCCGATCAGGCGACCGAGGTCGAAATCCTCGAAACCGGCATCAAGGTGATCGATCTGATCTGTCCGTACGCGCGCGGCGGCAAAATCGGCTTGTTTGGCGGCGCCGGCGTGGGCAAGACCGTCACCATCCTGGAGCTGATCAACAACGTCGCCAAGCAGCACGGCGGCGTCTCGGTCTTCGCCGGCGTCGGCGAGCGTTCGCGCGAGGGCAACGACCTCTATCGCGAACTCGAGGAATCGGGCGTGCTCAAGAAGACCGCGCTGGTCTACGGCCAGATGAACGAGCCGCCCGGCGCGCGCGCCCGCGTCGCCCTGACGGGAGTCACCGTCGCCGAATATTTCCGCGACGAGCAGGGCAAGGACGTCTTGCTCTTCATCGACAATATCTTCCGTTTCGTGCAGGCCAATTCCGAAGTCTCGGCGCTGTTGGGCCGGATGCCCAGCGCGGTCGGTTATCAGCCGACTCTGGGCACCGATATCGGCGAGCTGCAGGAACGGATCACGACCACGAAAAAAGGCGCGATCACCTCGGTGCAGGCGATTTACGTGCCCGCCGACGACTACACCGACCCGGCGCCGGCGACGACGTTTTCGCATCTGGACGCGGTTACCGCGCTGGAGCGCAAAATTTTCGAAAAGGCGATCTTCCCGGCGGTCGATCCGCTCGCCTCGACCTCGCGCGTGCTGGATCCGCAGGTGGTCGGCGAGGAGCATTATCAGGTCGCGCGCCAGGTGCAGCAGATTCTGCAGCGCTACAAGGACCTGCAGGATATTATCGCGATTCTGGGCATGGACGAGCTTTCGGCCGACGACAAACTGGTGGTCGCGCGCGCGCGGCGGGTCGAGCGTTTCCTGTCGCAGGCGATGCATGTCGCGGAGCCGTTCACCAATATCCCCGGAGCTTATGTGCCGCGGGCGGAAACCGTGCGCGGCTTCAAGGAAATCCTCGAAGGCAAGTGCGACGACCTGCCCGAGCAGGCCTTCTATCTCGTCGGCACGATCGACGACGCCCGCGCCAAGGCCGAACGGCTCGCGCGCGGCGAGGCCCGCTAGGCGGAGCGCGGCGCGATGGCCGAGACGTTCAATTTCCGGTTGATCACGCCGACCGGCGTGCTCTTCGACGGCGCGGTCGAGCAGGTCACGGCGGTCGGTCCGCTGGGCGAGTTCGGCGTGCTCCCGATGCATACGAATTTCATCACGTCGCTCGCGCCCGGCGTGATTACGCTCCGGCTCGGCGACGCCAGCTTCAACGAATTCCTGCTGGCCGGCGGACTGGCCGAGGTCAAGGACGGCGTGATGACCGCGCTGGCGGTCGAAGCCGAGGCGCCCGGCGCCGTCGATCGCGCGCGCGCCGCGGTCGAGGCGACCACCGCCGAGCATCGGCTGGCCGCCATGAGCATGTTCGATCCGGAATACGAAGAGGCGGAGCAGGCGCTCAGGCTGGCCCGCGCGCGCGCGCAGATCGAGCAGCTACGGCGCGCTCCGCGCTAAGTCGTTATCGCGGCGGAATTGCGCCGGTTCGTGAATCGTCGCCTGCGGGCCGCAAGCCGCCGGCGACGAATTCGTTTCATCGCCCGCGGAGGCTGAACCGTTCGCATCGCCGATACGCCCGCGGGACGGTTCGATCGGCTGGCGTATCGCGACGAAGCCGCGCGCAAGCGATCGCGCGCGCGGTTACTTCGCGCGTGAATTAGGTGTTAACTGGCAGGAGCTTGAAGAATTCGTTTTCAACCGCCCGCGCCAGACCACGCCCGTCGCCGTGTCGCATCGTTCGCTGATCGTCTCCGTCGCCGCTCGCCAGCGTATACCCGCGCGGACCATGGCGCCGGTTCGGCTCCTCGGCGCGATCCTGCGGATGGCGCTGTTGTGCGCGGCGATCGCGCTGATCGGCGCGCGGACGGCGCGCGCCGGCGACGCCCCGCCCGCGTGCGCATGGCCGATCGAAGTGGACGGCGCGGGTCCGTCGAATCTCGCCTATCCCGACCCGAGCGCGACCTACTGGGCGACGCCGTTCGACCCGGGCGCGTGGACCAAAATGATTATCCGCGGGCGCTTCCCGAACGCCCGCCTGATCGCGCTGGCGGCCTTCGACGCGCGCGGCGCGCAGACCGCGAGCCTGCTCGACCTGCATATCGCGCCCGACGCGGGCAGCCTGAACCCGTATCGTCCCGAGAGCGCGGCGCGATCGCCGGCGGCGCGCAATTACACCGTCACGGCCGGCCGCGAACGCGACCGTTCGCCGAACTATCTGGGTGTGGCCAAGAGCGGCCTCGCCTGGATCGTCTATCGCGTCTACGTGCCGAACCATGGGATGGACCGCAAGGGCGGCGCGCCGCTGCCGTCAATTACGCTGGTGGCCGCCGACGGTCGCGCCCGGACGGTGGCGCCCTGCCGGCCGCAGCGTTTTCCCGACGCGATCGCGCAGGTCGGGCGGCAACTGCGCGCGGCCGGCGACTCCGGCGCCGCGGCGGCCGACTATCTTGCGGCGAGCGTCGCGATCGGCCCGGCGATCGGCGTCGCGACCAATGCCCCGGGCGCCAGCGGTTCGATCGCGACCGCCGATTCCGGCCGCTGCGCCGCCACGCCGCCGGCCTTCCATGCGCTCGCGTTCAGCGGCGGCCTCTTTCCCAACGACGCCGTGAAAGCGCTGGTCGCCGGCGGAATCTGTCCGGCGCGCGATCGGATCGTCGTCGTACGCGGCAAGGCGCCCGGCTTTCCCGATACCCATCCGGGCGGGCCGATTTCAAAGCCCGCGCCGCGGGCGGGTCCGATCGCGATGCGCTATTGGTCGCTGTGCGACAATCTGGAAGCCGCGCCCGCGCCGGTCGCCGCCTGCCGCGCGGATTGGGAGACGCGAATCGACTCCAGCGGGTTTTATACCTACGTGCTGGCCCCCGCTTACGCGCGTCCCGGATGGCTCGCGGGCGACGCCAGCTTCCTCCCATGGAACGCCGCGCCCCAGCCGAACCTGCTGATTTTGCGTAATCTCCTGCCGGCCAACTCCTTCAGCCAGTCGGTTCAGGTGGTGCAGCATCGCGGATGCGCCGTGGGTGGCGGCGCGCCCGGCAAGGCGGTCACGGCCAAGGAGCTGGCGAAAGCTGCCGCCTGCGCCGAAAAGGTCATGGGGCCGTATTATCCCCGCGCGGTCTATTGCGACCGTAATCTCTATGTCCAGAAGGGCTGGCAGGGATGCTTCGCGGCGGCCGGCGTCCCGTCGTCATAAGTCCGGATGCGAACAATCGGCCGGCGCGCGTCGCGGAAGCTCTCCCAGCTTCTCGGGATCCGTCCACCACAGTTGGATGATCGGTCTTATTTGATTCGAACCGGGCGACAATTTCTGTTTTTCACCAATTGAGTCATTAAACAATCAATTTTAGGCTATGACGTGAATCTCTATCGGAGAATCGCGTCAAAATGCCTTTTGCGATCCGATTATCGCCATTCAAAGCCGTGATCGCGCGCGCTCTTCCGGGCGCGCTCGGATTGCTGGGCGCCACAGTTGTCGCGATCGCGCCGGCGTGGCGATCCGGGTCGGCGCCGCCGGCGTTCGTCGCAAGGCGACCGGCGATCGGCGCGGCTATTCCGTTGCGTTTCGAGCCGATCGGCGGCTCCGCTGGCCCGGCGCGCGCCTATCTCGCCCACGGCGCCGGTTACGCGATCGTGCTCGATCGGGCAGGCGCCGAAATTAGCCTGGACGGCGCGCGCCCGTCGCGCGACCGCGGACGCGGTCGCAGCCATCCCGGCCGCGTCCGCGGCGCGCCGCCCGCGCCGGTCCGG
>JAJXYM010000150.1 GCA_021780585.1 Deltaproteobacteria bacterium | reverse complement strand
TCCACGGATACTGAGCGCGCGCCGGCGCGGCCACGCCAATCGCGGCGAACATCAGGAGCGCCAGAGCAAAGCGCCGGATCGACGTCATCTTACGTTTCATCGCGGTTGACGAACCGTCGCAGATGCGCGCGGTCACGGTCAAGCCGCGCGCCGGACCACGACCCGCGCGTCCCACCAAACTTGTAAATATCGCTGATTCTTTGTATTAGGTCTGCTACCGGCGTGGCGGCGCTTTCGCTTGCCCTCGCAAGGCGACAGCGCCTTTCCGCGCTCCGCGCCACTAAGGCTCAAGGAGGCCATCCGATGAAGGTAGGGGCATCGTTTTTTTTCCAGAATTTCTTCCGCGCGCAGAAACCCGACTGGGAGATATATCGCGAGGATCTCACCCTCGCCGATATGGTCGAACCGCTCGGGTTCGACTCGATCTGGGGCGTCGAACATCATTTTTCGCCGTACACGATGATCCCCGACGTGGTTCAGTTCCTGACCTATATGGCCGGGCGCACGACGCGGATCGGCCTCGGCACGATGGTGGTCGTGTTGCCGTGGCATGATCCCGTGCGCGTCGCCGAGCAGCTCGCGATGCTCGACATCTACGCCGGCGACCGCGACCTCACGCTTGGCTTTGGCCGCGGCTCCGGCCGAATCGAGTACGACGGCTTTCGCATTCCGATGAGCGAATCGCGCGAGCGCTTCACCGAGGCGTCCGAGATCGTGCGCGCCGCGCTCACCAGGGAACGTTTTTCCTACAGCGGAAAATATTACCAAATCCCCGAAATGAGCATCCGGCCCCAGCCACGCCGCCGCAACCTCACCGATAATTTTTACGGCGCGATCGTTTCGCCCGAAACCGGCGATATCATGGCGCGCCAGGGGATGGGCATGCTGGTGATTCCGCAAAAGCCGTGGGCGGAACATCGCAAAGACTATGATCATTTCGGCGAATCGTGCGCGAAATTCGGCCAGCCCTTCAAAAAGCCGATCGTGGTCTGCTTCGTCTATTGCGCCGAGACCGGGAAAGAAGCCGTTCAGGGCGCCGAAAAATGGATGGGCAATTACGCCGACACCGCGATACATCATTACGAGTACGACGAACCCGAACATTTCCGCGCCGTCAAGGGCTATGAGTATCACGTCAAGATGGCGGAGGCCGGCAAAAACGCGCCCAGCGAATTTCGCGACATGTTCACCAAGACCCAGTGCTACGGCACGCCCGAGCAATGCGTCGAGACCCTGCGCACCATCGCCGCGACCATGGACGCCGCCGAATTCATCGGTATCTTCAAGTACGGCGGGATGCCGCTGGAAGTCGCGCAGCGCAACATGAAGCTGTTCGCGGGCGAAGTCCTGCCGCATATCCAGCGCGGAACCTCGCCGGTCCAGCAGAGCGCGGCGGCCGGAGGCCGCTAGGCGAATTTGTCGCCCATCGCGCGTCGCAATTCAATCAAATGAACGCGGGCCGGCTGGATATTATATTTCCAGCCGGCCCGCGCCATTTTCGATATCAACTAAATTAGCTGGCTACTTTTCATTCTTGGTAATGAAATATCTTGCGCCGCGCCTGGCGGCGCGTCAAATCGTCATTCGCGGGCTTGACCCGCGAATCCATATCGATGGATGCCCGGGTCAAGCCCAGGCATGACTAACAAGAGGAACTCGCAAATGCGCACGGCCCGGGAGTCGCGCGGCGCGACCCGGCCATCCCGGCCGCGGACGCCCCTGGTCTGTCATAACGAAGGACGCAGCGAAGAATCACCCCTGTCCCTTGATCAGTCCCAATCCGGACGCCCGATCGTCAGGACCCCTTGTCGCGCCCCAGAATCGTGCGGGCAATCGCAAAGCGATGCACTTCCGACGGCCCGTCGTAAATCCGGAACGGACGGATATCGCGATAGATCCGTTCGACGACGGTATCGTCGGTAATACCCATTCCGCCCAGGATCTGTAACGACCGATCGACCACCCGCCCCAGCGCTTCCGAGCAATATACTTTGTACATACTCGTCTCCAGCCGGGCCTGCCGACCCTGATCGAGCATCCACGCGGCGTGCCAGATCGCCAGACGGCACAGGCCGATGTCGGTTTCGTTATCGGCGAGCATGAAGCCGACGCCCTGATGCTCGCCGATCGCGCGGCCGAACGCCTGACGCCGCCGCGCGTAATCGGTCGCGATCGCGTGGCAGCGTCGCGCCGCGCCCAGCCAGCGCATGCAATGCGTCAGACGGGCGGGCGCCAACCGCACCTGCGCGTAACGGAATCCTTTACCCACTTCGCCCAGAATTCGCTCGCTCCCGACGCGCACGTCGTGGAATTCGACTTCGGCGTGGCCGCCCGGCGAATTGCTGTCGAGCGTGTTCAGGATACGTTTGATTGAGAAGCCCGGCGCGTCCATATCGACCAGGAACATCGTCGCGCCAAGGTCGCGCCCGGTAGCGTCCTCGGTCCGCGCCATCACGATATTGATGCTGGCGCCCGGCGCGCCGGTGATCAGCCATTTCCGGCCGTTGATTACATAGTCGTCGCCGACCCGCCGCGCGGTGGTGCGCATCAGACTCGGATCGGAACCCGCGCCGCCGTCCGGCTCGGTCATCGAAAAGACCGTGCGGATTTCGCCGCGCACCAGCGGCGCCAGCCATTTCTCCTTCTGCGCGGGCGACGCGACCTTCTCCAGCAGATTGGTATTGCCTTCGTCGGGAGCCTGGATATTGAGCGCGAGCGGTCCGAGCGGAGACCATCCGGCCGCCTCGAACACGACCGCCATCCCGCGCAAATCCAATCCAAGCCCGCCGTATTCCTTCGGTCCGTGCGGCGACAGCAGCCGGGCGTCGCGCGCCTTCTCGATCATTTCGCGGCGCAAGGATTCTTCCGGTCCATGCGGACCCTGTCGCGGGTCGCGCTCGAGCGGAACGATCTCGTCGCGGATAAAGCTTTCGACCCTGCCAACCAGCGCCGCATGTTCGTCGGATAATGAAAAATCGATCATCGCAATCGCTCCCGCACGGAATGAAAACCACGACGCTAGCCCCAACCCGGCCGATAGTCCAGCCCGCCCGTCGTTACGCCCCTTTCGGCAAGGTCGTGCTATAAACGCGAAACCAATCAATCTTCGACCACGCGAAAGGACGGCGACGATGGCGACGCACGCAACGCAAATATCCACGGATCCGAAGGACGCATGGCTCGCGCAGGTCGTCGAAGCGCCGCTCCGGCCCGAACTGCCCATCATCGATCCGCATCACCATCTTTGGGACAACCCTTCGAGCCGCTACCTGCTCGACGAAGTTTTGCGCGACACCGGGTCGGGCCATCGCGTGGTCGCGACCGTGTTCGTCGAATGCATGTCGATGTACCGAGCCGACGGAGCGCCGGCGATGCGTCCAGTCGGCGAAACCGAA
>JAJXYM010000268.1 GCA_021780585.1 Deltaproteobacteria bacterium | reverse complement strand
GCAAAAGCCGGCCGAAATCGTCCTGGTCGAGCCGGACGGACGCGCCCGCGTCGCCGCGACCGGACTCGAATTTCCCAACGGCACGGTCGTGACCGCCGACGGCCGCACGCTGATCGTCGGCGAATCGATGGGCCATCGGCTGACCGCGTTCACGGTCGCCGCCGACGGCTCGCTCGGCGGGCGGCGCGTATGGGCCGAACTGGGCCAGGCCGTGCCCGACGGGATCGCGCTCGACGCCGAAGGCGCCGTCTGGGTGGCGTCGCCCTTCACCCGCGAACTGCTGCGCGTGCGCGAGGGCGGGACGATCGCGGAACGGCACAGCTTCGATACGATGCCGATCGCGTGCGCGCTCGGCGGCGCCGATCGGCGCACGCTCTTCGTGCTGACGGCGGATAGCGTCAATCCGGACGAATGCCGGGCGAAACGCAGCGCCAAGGTCTGGACGCGCCAGGTCGCGATCGGCGGCGCCGGCTGGCCGTAGGCAAGCCGACGCCGAGTCGCGGTATCGCGCCCGGCGCGGATTCCGGCGGAAGGTTCGGCGGTTCGCGCATCGTTATCAGCGGAAAATCTCGCGCCGCTCCAGACTCCGGCGCGCCGGCCCGGCTATAATCGAACTTGTGAGCGCACGACCCAATCCTGAAATCTTCGCCGAACGGCGCCGCCGTTTCATGCACGCGGTCGGCGACGGCGGAATCGCGATTCTGCCCGCCGCCCCGGTCGCGCTGCGTTCCGGCGACGTCGAGTACGTCTACCGCCAGGACAATGATTTCTACTATTTGACGGGATTTGCCGAACCCGAAGCGGTCGCCCTGTTCGCGCCCGGCGAAAAAGAGCAATTCGTCCTGCTGGTGCGGCCGCGCGACCCCGAGCGCGAAACCTGGACCGGCCGGCGCGCGGGACTGGAGGGCGCGGTCGCGGACTACAGGGCGAACCGCGCCCTGCCGATCGATGACCTCGACGGCGTCTTGCGGCGTTATCTCGACAAGGTCGAGCGGGTCTACTTTCCGCTCAGCGGCAACGAACGGATGAACACGCGGGTGCTCGATCTGGTGCGTTATGCGCAGGCGATGCGGCCGCGGATCGGTTCGGGACCGAACGCGATTCTCGATCCGCGCGCGATTATCCATGAGGAACGCCTGCGCAAGGGTCCCGAGGAGCTGGCCGCGATGCGCCGGGCGATCGCGATTTCCGCCGCGGCGCATCGGGCCGCGATGACCCAGGCGCGCGGCGCGATGATGGAATGGGAAATCGAGGCGCTGGTCGATTACACGTTCCGCTCGCGCGGCGCCGCCGGTCCCAGCTATCCGTCGATTATCGCTTCCGGTCCCAACGCCGCGACGCTGCATTACGTCAACAACGATCGGCGCATGGAGACCGGCGAGTTGCTGCTGATCGACGCCGGCTGCGAGTTCGATTTCTACGCCGCCGACGTGACGCGGACCTTTCCGATCGGCGCGTGCTTCTCGCCGCTCCAGCGCGAACTTTATGAAATCGTGCTGACCGCGCAGCTCGCCGCGATCGAGGCGATTCGGCCCGGCGCCAAGTTCGACGATCCGCACGATCTCGCCGTGCGGATACTGGTGGAGGGTATGTGCCGGGTCGGCCTGCTCCAAGGTCCCGCCGATCAGGCGCTGCGCGACGGCTCATGGCGCCGCTATTACATGCATCGCACGAGCCATTGGCTCGGCATGGACGTGCATGACGTGGGCCTCTACCGCCTCGGCGGCGAATCGCGCACGCTGGAGCCGGGGATGGTGCTGACGGTCGAGCCGGGACTATACGTCGCGCCGCACGACGATCAGGCGCCGGAACGCTTCCGCGGCGTCGGCATCCGGATCGAGGACGACGTGCTGGTCACGCCCGAGGGTCACGAAGTGATGACCGCGGCGGTGCCGAAGAGCGTCGCCGAAATCGAATCGTTGACCGCCTCCCGCGCCTAACGCTGTTCACTGACCTATAGCGTTTGTATACTAATCTAGCCGGGCGAGTTAATCGAAGGGACCGCTTCAGTTTGCCAACTTCCAGGCGAAACGTTCGCGGAAATCCTCAAAACACGTCGAACAGATCCATCTATATTCTTCGGCGTCAGTGTAACCCTCGTGAAGTATCCCCGGGGCATCCGACGCGGCGAATTCCGCCCAACAGAATTCACAGTGATCGTGGTCCCAACTTTCGCGCGTTTGTGTCCAACGCCGCTTGAAGAGCGTGGCGCCCTGCAGGTACTTTTTCCGCCCCGTCAAGCGCCAGTCGCTATCATCCGCCACGAGCTTTCTCGGGCCTGTTGGCTGCCTTCCGCCGGTCGCTAACGGCTGACGAACGCGAGACAGGCGACGCTAGAGTTCGAGCGCGCTGGCCGCGCCGACGATGGTTTTGGCGCCGTCGGCCTTCTCGCACCATGCCTCGACGGTCGCGCGCGTGCGCGCGCCCTCCGGCCGGCGTTCCAGAATCCGCCCGTGCGCGCCCGACGTTTCTTCGGCCCACAGCACGTTGACGAGCCTGAGGTCGAGCTTGCCGCCAATGATAAAGCCGAGGCCGAAGCGGCGCGTCATCATCTCGGCGACCAGGCATACCGACCACATCCCCTGCACCACGATTTCGGGAAAGCCGAGCTTGCGCGCCTCGTCGGCGTCGGTGTGATAGTTGCGGCCGGGGCCGGAAAACGCCATACACATCGCCTGCGAAATCGGGCGCGCCGGCGCCGCGATCGGCTCGCCGCCGCGTTCGCCGACATGGAAGCTCCGCGCCGCGGATTTTTCGCGTTCGCGATCGACCGCGTAGCCCGCTCCGGCCGCCGCGCGGTCCGCCTCGAGCAGGAAGCTCTGATGCGTGCGGCTGCGCTGCGCGATCCGGCCGTCCGCGCCGAACAGGATAACTTCGTTGACGACGTATTCGCGGTCGCGCTTGATATAGCGCTCGACGACGATCGATCGCGAGCGGATCGTTTCGCCCACGCGAATCGGCGCGAAACCCTCCCATTCCTGGCGCGCGTGCAGATTGCCGAAGATTTTCGGCAGGTACCAGTCGCGGGTGCGAAAAACCACCGAATGCAAAATCAGCGCGGGCGCGATCGGACCGCCCAGCGGCGAGTCGCCGCGATACCACGGATGGTCGTCGCCGGTCGCCGCGATATAGTTTTCGACCGCGTCCGGCGTAATCGCGAATTCCTCGCCGCCGAAATCGCGCCCGACGTATACTTCTTTCGCTTCGAAAATTCCCGCGCCCATCGCGCTTCGCCTCCGCCGCTCGTCCGCTCGCGCCGTCTATGGCTTCGCGGCGGCCTTGGCCGCGAAGCGCTCGTCGAATTTGGCCCGCGCGACCATCGCCCGGGTATGCGTACCGCCGCCGATTTCGTCTTTTTCGTCGAACGCGCGCACTTTGAATTCCACCCGCCGCGCAT
>JAJXYM010000239.1 GCA_021780585.1 Deltaproteobacteria bacterium | reverse complement strand
GTCGCTCGACGAGGCGGCCGTCAGGCTCAACTTGCGACTTTCCCGGATGACGCGCAAGCGCCGCCGCCGCGGAATCGATCGCCGAGGCGCGCGCGGCTGCCTGCGGACCACCGCTTTCCGCCTCACGAAAACGCTTGGAAAGCGCAGGCCCTTCTCCATCCATCCACCGCCTGATCAATTGCGGCGCGGCGTCTGGAATCGAATTTCGATATCGAATATCGGTATAACCGCGACGGACGCCAATGTTTCGTCGCGATGATGTTTATCCGGGACGTGGGCGCGGCTCGGCGGCGCCTGGGGCCGGCTGGGGAAATCGGGGGATCGAGGGAAGTTCGGGCATGGCGGAGGTTTCGCAACTAACTCAGCCGCGGTCTTTGAAGAGCTGACGGCCGTTCACTCGTCATTGTCGACCGGGAAGATCTTGCCGCGCATGGAAAAACCCGCGCACCCGGCAGTGGGGCATCAGCAACTCTACTCGGGTCTGATCCGGTTGCACGTTCTCCATCACGCCGCCGCAAAGCCGGTTTACGGGCTGTGGCTGATCGAGGAACTGCGCGGTCATGGTTACAAGCTGAGCGCCGGCACGCTCTACCCGCTGCTGCACGGAATGGAAAAAAAAGGTTACCTGCGCTCGGTTGAGGAACGTTCAGGGAAATGGACGCGCCGCGTTTATCGAGCGACGCCGAAGGGCCGCGAAGCGCTGAGCGAGGCTCGTGAAAGAGTGCGAGAGCTTTTTGGCGAGATGTTCCAGGGCCGGCGGGGCTCCAAAAAAGTCAAGGCGGATAGCTAACGGTGATGAAAATACGACGGTGGCCGCTGATCGCGGGCTTGGGGCTTCTCTGCGCCGGTAGCGCTCGCGCGGGCGAACTGGCCCCGTCATTTTCCGCACCGCTGACATTGCGGCAGGCGGTGAGCTACGCCTTTACGCATCAGCCCGCGATCGGCGCGCAACGGGCGCTTCAGGAACAAGCCGCGGCCAACGTGGAGCATGGACGCGCCGGTTACGTGCAGCAACTGGACGCCTCGGAGTCGAGCAACTGGGCGCAAGCGGCCCACAATCCCGCGGGCCTGTTCCTGCCGATCCCCGGTTTTCCCTCGCCCGAGGGTCCGCAGAATACCGGCAGCTTTGGGCCGGGCGCATGGAACGGCGCCACCAGTGTCTTCTTATCCGAGGATGCGATCGCCCTGATGCGCCAAATGGCGGTGGTGGATTCCAGTCTGGCGCAGCTTTCGCGGCAATCCGCGGCGACCGACGAACAGACGCTCCTGGTCGCGTTTGGGGCGGCGCAGGCCTTCATGAACCAGGTCTCGGCGATCCAGATGGTCACAGCGGCGCGGGCGGGCGTGGTGCGCGCACGGGCGTTTGCGATCGCGGTCAAGGGTTTGGTGGACAGCGGATTGCGACCCGGCGCTGATTTGGCGCGCGCCGAGGCTGAGTTGGCGCTGGCGCGCAACCAGGAGATTAACGCGGAGCGCGATCAACGGGTTGGTTGGGCGGCGCTGGCGCAGGCGTTGGGGGCGCCCGACCTTCCGCCGGCGCCGCTCGAGGGGAACGACCTCCTCCGCCCGCCGCCCAAAACCGGGCTGCCGGCCGGCCCGTCGTCCGTGGACCCGCTGATGCGCGAGGCGGCGGCCGAAATCAAATCGACGCGATATTCGGAACAGGCCGCCAAATTGGAATACCTGCCGCGCGTGAGTCTCGTCGCCGGAGTGTTCGGCCGCGGCAGCGGTTTCGGCTTCGGGGGGTCGTCCGGAGCGCCCGCCAGCGGCGCCCTGCCGAACAATTTCAATGCCGCGGCCGGCGTCGTGCTGACGGTGCCGCTCGAGCAGATCCTCGCCGCGCATGCCGATGTGGACCTCGAGCGCGCCAACGAAAAGTACGCGCGGGCGCGGTATCGACTGACCGCGCTTCAACTCCGCACGCAATTTGAAAGCGCGATAGCGATTCTTCAGGGCGCGCGGCGCGTGGCCGCGAACACGCCGATCGAACTGGCCGCGGCCCGCGCCACCCAACTGCAGACAACGGCTCAATACCAGCCCGGGCTGGCCACCGCCCTGGACGTGGCCACGGCGAACAGCCTGCTGACGCAAGCCGAGGTTGACGACGCGGTGGCGCGAGTCAACGTCTGGCAGGCGCTTTTGCTGGTATGGCGGGCGGCGGGCGATCTGAATCCGTTTCTTCGCGCGGATCGGTTGGCCATAGCGCAAAGGAATCGCTGAATCATGTGGCTGATACGCATGGCGCTGCGTCGCCCGATTAGTGTGATGGTCCTCGCGGCGGCGCTCCTGCTCGGCGCCTTGATGGCGCTCCGCAGCGCGCCGGCGGATATCTTCCCGAACCTTGGCATCCCGGTGATTTGGGTGGTGCAGCCGTATGCCGGGATGGCGCCAGGCCAGATGGAAAGCCAGTTCGTCACGTACTACGAGTATCACTTTCTCTACATCAGCGGCCTCGACCATATCGAGTCGCAGTCCATACAGGGCGCCGCCGTACTCAAGCTTTACTTCCGCCCGGGCGCCGACATCGCCTCATCGATGGCGCAAGTCACCGCGATGACCTTCCGCGCCACCTCGTTCATGCCGCCGGGAACTCTGCCCGCATTCATCGTGCGCTTCGATGCGGGCTCCCTGCCGGCGGCGCAGTTGGTCTTTTCCAGCGCCACCGTGAGCGAGTCGGAGATCCAGAATGCGGTGCTGTATCGAGTGCGGCCGATGCTCGGCACATTGCCGGGCGCATCCGCGCCGCCGCCGTTTGGCGGCAAGGTGCGAACCGTCGTGCTCGACCTCGATCCGGACGCCATGCGTTCTTACGGCGTCTCGCCCGCGGACGCAGTGCGGGCGGTGTTGAACTCCAACCTGACGCTCCCGTCCGGCAATGCCCAGGTCGGCGATCGGAGCGCCATCGTGCGGATCAACGCGATGGCGGGGCAGGTGAGCCATCTGGGCGATGTTCCGCTGAGACTTGGTCCGGGACCGACAGTGTTTCTTCGCGACGTGGGCAAGGTCTACGACGGCGTCGATATCGTCACGCAGGTTGCGCTGGTCAACGGCCGTTCCACGGTCTACATGCCGGTGGTCAAGCGCGCCGACGCCTCGACGCTCGATGTCGTCAATGAGGTGAAGGCGGCGTTGCCCCGGATGCGGGCGATGCTGCCGCCCGGAGTCAGGCTCGACCTTGAGTTCGACCAGTCGATTTATGTCGCCCGCGCGATTAGCGATCTGGTTCTGGAGGGCGCCATTGGAGCCGTCCTGACCGGCCTGATGGTGTTGTTGTTCCTGGCCGACTGGCGATCGGCCCTGATCGTCATCATCACCATTCCGCTGTCACTGATGGGCGCCGTCATCGCGCTGCGCCTGACCGGCGAAACGATCAACATCATGACGCTGGGCGGCCTGGCGCTGGCGGTGGGAATCCTGGTGGACGAAGCGACGGTCGCGATTGAGAACATCCACACCCATCTCCAGCGTGGCGAAGGCATCGCGCGCGCGGTCGCCGACGGCATGGGCGAAGTGGTCGAGCCGCGGTTTATCGCCGTGGTCTGCGTCATCGCGGTTTTCATACCGTCATTTTTCATGGTGGGGATCGGCCGCGCGCTGTTTCCGCCGCTGGCGCTGGCGGTGGCGTTCTCCATGGTCGCCTCCTATCTGGTCTCGACCACGGTTCTGCCGGTCCTTTCGGTGTGGCTGCTCGAAACCCGACACGACGACCGTCCGGAGCAATCGCGCGACCGGTTTTTTGCGAGGGTGCAAAGCCGCTATGGCGGGCTGGTCGAGCGCTTGCTCAGGATGCGGTGGGCGGTGATCGCAATTTATGTGGTCGTGGTTGGTTGGTGCCTGCTTGGCGGAGCAACGCTCGGCGCCGAGCTTTTTCCCAAGGTGGACACGGGACAGTTCCAGCTTCGGATCCGTGCGCCCGCCGGAACCGACCTCGCGCACACGCAAGGGATTGTGCGCCAGGTTGAGCGCGACATCAGCGACCAGGTCGGACCCGCCAACGTTGAACTGACGCTGGCCACGATCGGGGTTCCGAACTGGCAATATCCGGTTGATCTGGTTTTCCTCTGGAACAGCGGTCCGCAGGACGCGGTCTTACAGGTCGCGCTCAAGTCGGGAAATCGGCCGCGGCTGGCGACTATCGAAGACCGACTCCGCGCAACTCTCGCGCACGACTTTCCGGGTGTGCGTTTCTCGTTCGAGGCCGGCGATATCGTTTCGCAGGTGCTCAATTTTGGTTCTCCCACGCCGGTTGAAGTCACCGTGTGGGGCAAGCGTTTCGACTCGCTGCTGCCGTACGCAATCAAGCTGCAAGCGGCGCTTGCACGCATACCCGAGCTGCGCGACGTTCAGCTCGCGGAGACGCTCGACTATCCCACCCTCAACGTCAACATCAACCGCACGCTGGCCGGCCAGCTTGGGGTCACCGTCAAGCAGGTCGCGACCGCGGTGGTCGATGCGACCGCGACCAGCGTGCTGATCAGCCGAAATTACTGGGTCGATCCGGCCAGCGGCATACCGTACCCGGTCGAAGTGCGGGTTCCGCCCGGCGTGTTGGCGGCTCCCGGCGCCTTGCGGCATCTCCCGGTGATGCCGATCGGCGCTTCGCGTCCGCTGGTCTCCGACCTGGCGGAGATTACGCCGGGGCGGACCATGGGCCAGATCGATCACCTGAACAACCAGCGCAGCTTCAACGTGGTCGCCAATATCGCGGGCGGCGACTATGGCCGCGCGGCGCGCGACGTCGAGGATGCGATCGCCTCGCTGGGCGCGCCTCCGCGCGGAGTCACGGTGGAAAGCCGCGGCCAGTTGGCGCAGATGCTGCAAACGTTGGCGGGCCTGCGTTCGGGGCTATTGCTTTCGATCGTGGTCGTGGTGCTGACGCTCGCCGCAAACTTCGAGTCGGTGCGTGACGCGGTGGTGGTGCTTTCGACGATCCCGGCGGTCTTGAGCGGCGCGATTCTGATGCTGCTGCTGACTGGCGGCACGCTCAACCTCGAGTCGTTTATGGGCGGCGTGATGGCGGTCGGCGTCGCGGTCGCCAACGCCGTCCTCATGGTCACCTTCGCGCGCGAGCGGAGAATGGCCGGAGAGCGTCCATATCGCGCGATTATCGCCGCCGCCGAGCGGCGGCTCAGGCCCATTCTGATGACGACCCTGGCGATGGTGGTGGGGATGCTGCCGATGGCGTCCGGCCTCGGCGGCGGCGGCGCGCAGACGGCGCCGCTCGGGCGGGCGGTGATCGGCGGTCTGCTGGCCGCGCTGTTCGCAACCTTGCTGGTGCTGCCGGCGGTGTTTGTTCTACTCACTCCCGATCAGCCGGCGCGCTCCAACTCGCTTGACCCCTATGACCCACAGAGCGCCCACTTTGAGAGAACATGAATTGTTCAAGCCGAATTTCCGTGAATCTCTCCGGTAGGCTCATGGCGCCGTATCGGCGAGGCTGGATCGTAATCGCACTGGCGATCGCCGTCGGCGGCTGTAACTCCGATTCGCGCGCGCGCGCAAACCTGACGAGCCCGCCGCCGATTCCCCAGGTCGAGGTGGTTCCGGTGCTCTCACGCAACTTGTCGGTCGTTGACCGGCTCCCCGCGGAACTTACGCCGTGGCTGCAAGTCGCCATCTATCCCAAGGTGCGGGGGTTCGTACAGGAAATCCCGGTGGATCGCGGATCGATCGTGCGCCGGGGCCAGTTGCTGGTGCGATTGTCGGCGCCGGAGGCGCCCGCCCGGATGGCGCAGGCCGAGGCCACCATGGCCGGCGATGAAGCCACCTACAGAAGATTGGTCAAGGCTTCGGAAACTCCCGGAGCCACGGCGAAGAACCAGGTCGAGCTCGCCCGTCAGACGTATCTGGCTGACAGCGAGCGCGTGCGGTCGTTCAAGACGCTGGCGGGCTACTTGACGATCCGCGCGCCTTTCGACGGCGTTATCACCGAGCGCAATGCGCATCCCGGCGCTCTCGTCGGTCCGCCCGGCGGGCCGCTTGCCTCCGCGCCGATGCTCAGGCTGGAGCAGGTCTCGCATCTGCGGCTGGTGGTGCCTGTGCCGCAAGCCGACGCCGACGCGGTGGACGAGGGCGCACAGGTCAGGTTCCAGGTCAGCGCCTGGCCCGGCCGCTATTTCACCGCCATCGTCAGCCGCGTCTCACATTCGATCGACCCGGCCACCCGCACCATGCCAGTTGAGGCCGATTACTATCAGCGGCAATACCAGCTTGATCCCGGGATGTTCGTCGAGGTGCTGTGGCCCGTTGTGGAGCGCGCCCCCTCGCTGTTTGTTCCTTCCGACGCCATCGTACAAATGGCCAATCGTACTTTTGTCGACGTGGTAAGTCAGGGTCGTATCAGACAGATTGCGGTTCAGCCTGGACGCGCAATGGGGAATTCGCTGCAGGTCTTTGGCGACTTGCATCCGGGTGATCAAGTGCTGCCGAAAGGCTCGCAAGAGATGACTGACGGCGAACCGGTAACGGCTATTCCCGTCAAATCGCGGACGCCCGGATAGAGCGCGCATTCTTGCGCGATCGAACCTTGCGCGGTGAAATTCACGCCGCGCCTTGCGTGGCCTTGTCGTCACGGCGCGGCATCCGCACCCGCGCCCATCCCGCGGCGCACAACGTGTTTTGCTGGTTGCGCTCTTCGAGTTGGCACTCGACGAAGCCGAGACCTTCGCGCAGTTCGACCTTGACCACCACGCCCGTGCAGGTCAGGACGTCTCCCGGCGTTGCGATTGCGCGATTCTGCCAGCGCAGGTTCATCAGGCGCGCATCCGGCCCCGCCCAGTCCATCACCGCCTGCGCGAGGAAAGAGCCGTGCAGATGCGATTGCACGAGCACGTCCGGATAGCCTTCCAGGAGCGCGTAGGGCTTGTCGTAGTGGATTCGATGCGCGTTCCAGGTCACCGCGCTGAAGCGGAAGAGCTGCGCCGTCGTGGGACGCTTGATCAGTGGCGGCAGCACGCCGCCGACTGACACATCTTCAAATAAAAGCCGAGCAGGTTGCATCGATGGCTCCGGCAAAAATTCAGCGGGCGATGAAATTCTCCCGGCAAGTGACCAGCGGACGCCCTTCGCCGTCCAGATATTTCTTCTGAACTTCGATCACGAGCAGTTCCCCCGAACGTCCCTGCTTGAACTCCACGTTGGTGACGCTGAACTCCATCACGACGTCGGTTTCGTCGGCCACCGGCCGATGAAACTCGAGTTCCTGCCCCCCACCCATCAGCCTGAGACCCTCGATCGCAAGCGCGGTCGCGTCGTTCGATGGCGTGCCGTCCGCGCGCAACGATTCCTGCGGCGGTCCAGCCTCCCAACCCATCACGCTGCTCAGATATAACGGCGGCGCGAACGCGGACTTGTAGCCGTGGGAGCGTGCGAACGCGTCGTCGAAGAACAACCGGTTGTGATCGTCGGCCGCAATCGCGAAGCGCTCGAACTCGCGCCGCCGAATGGTTCCAACGGGCAACCGGCGGCTCTTGCCCAACTCACGCTTGATCCGTTCGCAGATGATGGAAAGGGAGACGTTCATATGATTAGCCCGCTATCCGTCGCAAAGCATCTGGAGCCATGACGCAAAAGCTCCGCTCGCTGAACGTAATCGACTATCCGCTCGTCGCCGCGGCAATTCAGGCTCGGAGCGATAACCATGCCGGGAAGCCGGGGTTCCAATTCAATTCCGCCGTCACCTCCAGGCCGCGCGCGCCGCGGTTCACGAAGCCTCCGCGTCATCGGCGCGTTCGCGGCACTTCGCGCGGATGTATGCGACGATCGAATCCAGGCTCGAACCCGCCACGAAAATCCCGTCCACGCCCGAATCTTTAAGCGGCTGGATCTCGTCCGGCGGAACCGCCCCGCCAACCAGCAGCAACGGGCGCCGGCCGGGCAGATCGCGAAGCATTTCACACACCTTGTAAGCGATCCCGAAGCGGCCGTACATACTCAGACCAATTACATCGACGTCTTCCTGGATCGCCGCACTGGTAATTTCGTCGGCGTTCAACGCGACGCCTCCATAAATCACTTCCATGCCGGCGTCGCGCAACGCGGTCGACACTACCGCGAGGCCGCGCCAATGGCCGTCGAGGCTCGGCCGCACGGTGAGAACTCTGATTCGCGTTTCCATACTCAATCCTCCGCCCGGGTCAGAGCGGCAGGGGCGCCTCCCATACGCCGAAGGCGGCGCGTTCGACGTTGCCAATCTCGCACGCGGTCAGCCCCGCCGTCACCGCGCGCATCATCGCCGGCATCACGTTTTCCTCGCTCTCCAGCGCCCGGCGCAAATTGTCGAGCGCGCCGGCGGCCTCGCGTGGGTCGCGTTCGCGTTTCAACTCCTCCAACCGCTCGCTGATGATGCGATATACCTCTTCGCCCGGGCGCGCGGAGAACACCGGAACCTGGTACGGCTCCTCTTCCATCCGCTCGCAGTTGACGCCGACGACTTTGATCTCGCCGCGGTTTACCTTTTGCTCATAAGCCATCGCCTCACGCGCGGTCTCGCGATGGAGCCACCCGGACTTGAGCGCCGCGATAAAGCCGCCGTGGCGCTCGATTGCGTTCAGATAGTCCCAGGCCCGTGTTTCGACCTCATTGGTCAGATGTTCGACAAAGTACGATCCGGCCAGCGGATCGACGACGTTGGCGATGCCGCTTTCGAGCTGCAGGATTTGCTGGGTGCGCACCGACATGATATGCGCCTGTTCGGACGGGATGCATATCGCTTCGTCGAACGCGGTGACTCCCGCGGATTGCACTCCGCCGAGCGCGGCCGCCATCATGCCGACCGTGCCGCGCACGATATTGTTGAGCGGCTGCTGACGGGTGGAGGTGCTGCCCTCAACATTGACGTGGATCCTCAGTCGCGTCGAGCGCGGGTCCGCCGCGCCATAACGCTCCTTGAGCAGCCTGCACCACATCCGGCGCGCCGCCCGCATGATCGCGATATCCTCGAAGAAATCCATGTGCGGGCAGAATCCAACGCCGCCGAGGGTGTGTGCGAAGTCATCAATCTTGTGGCGACCGCGCCGGAGCAGTTCCTCGATGTATGCGATGTTGTTCGCGAAGGTGACCGCGATCTGCTGGACGCCGTTGAGGCCGCTCTCCCTGGCGTTGGTGCCCGGCACCGAAACGGGAACCCAGCCGGGGAGGTTTTCGACGCAAAACTCGATCAGGTCGCAGTTGAGCCTGAGGCCATGCTCGGGCGGGATCAGTTTGGTCATCGGGGTCGCGAGGTAGGCGAGGAAGAAATCGCCCTCGCCGGTGCCGCGAAGCTCGCGCAACGGAATGCCTCTGTTCCGAGCGACGGAAAAATAGCATGCGTGGCAGTACGGCGAGCAAATCGGCGTGGCGGCGCCCGGATGCGCGTAGAGTTTTTCAATCGGTATGCCTTCCAGCGCCCGCTCGTACTCGCGCAATGACAGCAGCGGCGCGCCGTACATGCCCAACTCCTCGCGGCGCTCGTATACCTCCGGGCTGTCGAGATCGTACATCCCGTAGAGCGTCATGAGGTCCGGCTCCATGATAAAGCCGGTTTCGCCATGTTCGAGCAGGAACCTGATGCGATCGCGCTCGTCTTCGGGCAGTCCGTAGCCGGAGAGCTGGAATATACGCCAGGGCCGCGCCCGATACATTTCGGGATAAGGTCCGCGCGTATACGGCTCGCGCCCTGGGTCGCCAATCTCGCGCTCGTAGTCCAGTTCGGCAATGTCAGCCGGCGTATAGACCGTCTTCAGAGGTATTCCTGAAGTGGTGGTTACGCCCATTTCATCTTCGCATGCGCGCTGCTTCACTGGGATTCGCCTTTCCGCGCGGCGTCGCCCGCCGTATCTTTGGCCGCCACCGCGTACGGCCGCACCGCGCCGCCGAACGCTTCGGCCAGCCAAGGCGCTGACGGCGCGCCAAATTGACTCCGTTCCCGGCCGTCAACTCACGACCGCTGAAGCGAAAAGCATGGAGCGTGCCACGGTTGCTAGCGAATTCCGGCCGATTGGCAAGTTGAAGAGGATTCCACGAGGCGGCGACTGTGCTGTTTGGCTCCAGTTCGCTGTTACCAAAAGTATCATGTCGGGATTAGCGTGAAGTACGAACTTCAAACGGGTTGGCTAATTCAGCGCACGATTAGTGCTCCGCCCGGCGACGCCGGCGACGGCGTCAGCACGCAGCGCACTCCCCGTCGGGCGGCGACGGCGGGCGTTCCTGCCGGCTCGTAATCGGCACGCTTAATGCTCCGATCGGGTGGGTTAAGAACGGCCAGTGGACGAAATAACGCGAAGCGAATCGGTCGATTCTTGATCGCGATTGCGATCGGTCTGTTGTGGCCCGCCGTGTTCCACGACGTTGCGAAGTACTCCACGCCGGGAGGTCTGATGCGGATTATGCGCTGGGGCGGCGGCCCCTCGATGGCGCTCACGCGCGAGAGGAGACAGGGGCATGGATTTCGAGGTTAGCGAAGATCTCAGGCTGATGGTGGAGAGCGTGCGGCGCTTCCGTGAGCGTGAACTGATGCCGCTCGAGCGCGACTTTCTAATCCATGGCAAGCTGGGCGTGGAAACCCGCTTCGCGCTCGAACGCAAGGGACGTGAGCAGGGTTTCTGGGCGCTGGAAGCGCCGCCCGAGTTTGGCGGCGCCGGCGTCAGCAACCTCGGGCTGTGCCTGGTGGACGAGGAACTTTTCAAGCATCCCGCGATGTTCGAGTTCGGTGGAAGTCCGGAGCCGGCGCTCTACCTGGGCAACGAAGATCAGAAGAAGCGTTTCTTTTTCCCGATTATCTCCGGTGAAAAGCATAGCTGCTATGCGTTCACCGAGCCGGGCGGAGGTTCGGACTTCGCCAGCATCCGCACGGTGGCGAAGAAGGATGGAGACCATTGGACTATCAATGGGACGAAAACCTTCATCTCGTACGTCGAGGGCGCCGACTTCGTCATCCTTTTCACCACTACAGATCCGCGCGCCGGAGCGCACGGCATCACCTGCTTTTTGGTCGAGAAAGGAACGCCGGGGTTCACAGTCGCGCGGCAGATTCCCACGATGGGAGATGACTGGGACCCGCACGAGCTGAGCTTCGTCGATTGCGTAGTGCCTGACGCAAACCGGCTGGGCGAAGTGGGCGGCGGATTTGCGATTGCCGACCTGCAGCTCACCCATGGTCGGCTGAAGATATCCGCCTTTCAGCTCGGCATCGCCCAGCGCTGCCTCGATTTGGCGACCGAGTGGGCGAAGCAGCGCACGACGTGGGGAAAGCCGATTGGCGCGCGCCAGGCGATCCAATGGATGTTGGCCGACTCGGAGGTCGAGCTGGAGGCGGCGCGGCTTCTGGTCTACCGGGCGGCTTGGCTGGCCGACAGCAAACGGCGCATCCGCAACGAGGCTTTTATCGCCAAGTTGTACGCCACCGAAATGGCCCAGCGCGTTACCGATCGCGCGCTCCAGATATTCGGTGGCATGGGTTATACGCGCGAGCTTCCCATCCAGAGCTTTTACCGCCAGGTGAGGGTCTGGCGTATCGGACACGGAACTTCGGAAATCCACCGCTGGATGATCGCTCGCAATATGCTCGGGCTTTCGGCGCACGGCCAATAGGTCGCGCCCCGGCGGCGCCCGCCAAATGGTTGGGGTCCAAGATGGCCGTCGAGATGATCCATGCCCGCATCATCTGGCACGGCTGGATGGGCTATGATCAGTCGCCGCCGTTCGAACAACGGCTGCGCGACGTTATCGGACTGGAGATCTGCGACGGCACGCCCGAAGTCATGAAGAGAATTGTCGCGCGAGAGATTTTCGGGCGGGAGTTTATGCCGTACCGCTAAAGCCACTGGCGTCGACGAAAGCAACCAGAAATTCCACCTATAATCTGACGGGCAACGGAAAACAGGCCAAGCCGTACGAGCTGATGGCGAAATACGCACAACAGATGCGTTGTCAGTATCATAGACGCGCCGATTGAGCGCGGAAGACTTGACTCGCATCAAAAGGTTAGTCTACAAGGCCGCATGGTCCTTCGCCTTCGTTCCTCTATTGCTTTGCTGCTCGGACTGTTGGCGTTCGCCGCGGCACCCGCGCGCGCCGAGTGGAAGGCGGGGGCCATACCCTTCTGTGGCGGCGGCGCATTGGCGGTCGATTCCGCCGGCACGTCGCATCTGGTTTGCAACGACTCGCACGGCAACTACGATATTCTCCGCTCCGCCACGTTTAATAGCCTTGGGGCCCGCGGACCGTCGGCCATCATTCCGCTGCAGGGAGTATACAGCGGCTACTACTATGTGAGGTCAATCACTATCGCGACGGATTCGCGAAATCGACCGCACTTGGCTTTAGTTGTGGGAACGGCCTACTCGATCGCATTGGATTATCTCGATATTGAGAAAGGACACTGGCGGTCGCAGACAATCGACACCGTCGACACAGTTGGAATAGGTGCGCCGCAATTGACCATAGATGCGAACGACATTCCGCATATTGCATATACGGCGGCGAACGGCTTACTGGCGCACGCTTATTTCAATGGCGGCGGATGGCAGATCGAGAATCTTGGAGTGCAGGTGACGCCGACCGCAATTGAAATCGCGGGCGACGGCACGGTTCATATCGCCGGTCTCAGTAATGTCGCCAACCAGCCGTCTCAGGTTTGCGAGGAGCGCGGCGCAAACGGTTCTTGGACCGGAGAGTGCTTTGATTATCCCGTCGTTGCGCCTTCGCTTGCCTTAGCCCAGGACGGTTCACCCGAAATGGTATATGCGGTCGATAGCGGCGCTCTCACGATAAAAGTGGTCCGCTTCGACGGCAGTGAATGGACGACACAAGCCACGTTCGACAGCAGCGCGTCGGGCATTTCCGATTTCACCTCTTTCGCTTCGGCGATCGACTCAGCCGGGCAAGTCAAAATCGTGCTTCAAGACGGAAGCTACCATCTGCAATACGTAGTGGAAGCAAGCAACACGTGGTCGGCGACCGATCTCGGACCGTTGCCGATAATTTACGGGTTATCATTGCAACTCGACACGATCGGTCTACCGCATACGTCCTTCTCGATGACTGACTATGTTGGATTTCAAATCTACTTCGCGCTGTTGTTGCCGGATCTGACCGACAATTGGCAGAGCGTGGCTTCCAGGGTCATGTCTGGCAAAACCTGGGTCGCCGGGCGGTTGTTGGTAAAGAATATCGGTACGGCGGCGACCGCGAAAGGTTCGACAGTCAGTTATTATCTGTCATCAGATGCCCAGCTAGATCCGACCGATACCTTGTTGGGCACAGCGAAGCTGGCCGTGGGCGCGGGTAAGCAAAAGGTCGTTACGTTCAAATTTTCGCCCGCGACTTCGGTGAGCGGCGAATATCTGATCGCGTCGATCAGTCCGGCTAATCCGCCGGACGAGACCAACGCGAGTAGCACGATTACCGCGATTTTGATTCCCTGACGCGTTGTCCGTGCATTGGATTACCTGGGCGCCCAAGCAATAGAAAGTTGAGCCGTCTGGTTAAGGTTCAGACGACCGCCCGCTGATGGGACCGCCGACGAATTTCGACGGTCGCTGGTTTGTGCGCGCCGTACCGGAATCCGACGTCAACTTGAGGTTTTCCTGGCGCCTCGCGACGTTCGAAATCCCTGGAGCGGCGCGGAGTCCCTATTTCGTGCGCGACATTCCGCTATGTCGACAACCTCGGGGTTTTCACCGAAGCGCCGCCATTTTGCTCAGGCTTCCGATGAACGATCGGTGAGCGGCGACCCAGCACATCGTGCAGGGTCGCTAAGAAAGACAAGGGAAATTGGTGGAGCGGGCGGCGGGGTTCGAACCCGCGACGTCCAGCTTGGGAATTACATTGAGATCGGGAACGACGAGGAGCGGGAG
>JAJXYM010000067.1 GCA_021780585.1 Deltaproteobacteria bacterium | reverse complement strand
CAGTAAACCTGGGCGTGGGCGGCGAGATCAAAATCCGCGATCTGGTCGAGTTGATCGCGGAGCTGAGCGGCTTCACCGGGCGGATCGTCTGGGATCCCGCCAAGCCCGACGGCCAGCCGCGGCGTTGCCTCGACGTGTCGCGGGCCGAGCGCGAGTTCGGCTTCACCGCGAAGACCGATTTCCGCGCCGGACTGCGCCGCACGATCGATTGGTATCGCGCCGCCCGGGGCGCCGAGGCGGCGGTCGCCAACAACGGCGTCGCGGCCGCGGCGGCCCGCGTCTGAGCCGGAGCCGCGAGGGATTGCGATGCTCGATTTGGCCTTGACCGCGTCGCCCTCCATCCCGCCGCCGCGCGCGAATATTCTGGGCGTTCCGGTGTCGGCGGTCGATATGGGAACGACGCTCGGCGCGATCGCCGGATGGATCGAACGGCGCGAACGCAATTACGTCTGCGTCTGCAACGTTCATACGGTGATGGAATGCCAGCGGGATGAACAGGTCCGCCGCCTGTACCATCGCGCGGGCATGGTCACGCCGGACGGGATGCCGCTGGTGTGGGTGAGCCGGATGCTGGGCTACGCCGGCGTCGCGCGCGTCTACGGACCGGATCTGATGCTCGAGATTTTCGCCCAATCGGCGGCGCGCGGCTGGAGCCATTTTCTGTACGGCGGCGCGCCGGGGGTCGGGGAGGAGCTGGAACGCCGGATGCGCGCGCGGTTTCCGGGTCTCAGAATCGCGGGCATCATCTCGCCGCCGTATCGGTCGCTGACGCCGGCCGAGGACGGCGACGCGGTGCGGCGGATCAACGACTCCGGCGCCGATATCGTGTGGACGGGAATCGGCGCGCCGCGCCAGGAAATCTGGATGGCCGAGCATCGCGAACGCCTGCAGGCGCCCGTGATTATCGGCGTCGGCGCGGCCTTCGATTTTCTCTCGGCGGTCAAGGCGCAGGCCCCGCGCTGGATGATGGCGAGCGGGCTTGAATGGCTGTTCCGGCTGGCCAGCGAACCGCGCCGGCTGTGGCGGCGTTATCTGGTCTACAATCCGATGTTCGTCTGGCTGATGGCGCTGCAACTGGCCGGGCTGAGGCGGCGCGAATTGCTCCCGCCCGGCGGGGAAGGATGATCCGCACCGACGCGGGACGGCGATGATCTCGGGCGGCAATACCGAATACGCGGCATTGGTCGCGGACGCGCGCGCGCGCGCCGCGCGTGCGGTGATTCCGCAGGCGTGGGACGTCGATCGGATTTTCTCGCATTGGTGGATTCCGGCGGCGCGGGTCGCCGTGCTCGCCGCTTTCGACGTCGCGGCGCTGGTGCTGTCGGCGCTGATCGCCTACGGCCTGTGGGCCTATCTGGTGCTGAGCCAGCCGGTCTACGTCTATCAGGTGATGTTCGCGTTCGTGCTGATGGCGCCGGTGGGCTACGGCCTCGCCGGGCTCTATCCGGGTTTCGGGCTGGGCGCGGCGGAATCCTTCCGCCGCTTGTGGCTGAGCAATACGGCGGCGTTCCTGATGATCGTCGATCTGATCTTCCTGCTCAAGCTGCCCGCCTATTATTCGCGGATGACCTTCGCGCTGGCTTACGCCGCGAGCCTGATCCTGGTGCCGACGGCGCGGTTGATGGCCGCCTCGCTCACCGAACGCTGGTCGTGGTGGCGCAAGCCCGCCCTGCTCGCCGGCGATCCGCATTGGAGTTTCGAAATGGCCGGCCTGCTCAATCGGCGCCGCTCGCTGGGCTATCGGCCGATCGGGATGGTGCCGATGGAGGACGGCGGCGCCGCCGCCAACGACGACCCGACGATGCCGCGGACGACGGCGCGGATGCTGCGGCTGGCGGAAACCGGCAAGGCCGCCGTGATCGTTCAGCAGCGGCTGCGTCAGGGCGAATTCGAAAGCCTGGTGCGGCGTTTCCGGCACGTGATGGTGTTGATGGAGGATTTCGACGGACTGCCGATCGAAAATTCGCGCCTGCTCAATTTCGGCAGTCTGGTCGGCCTGCAGTTCACCAACAATCTGACCGTGCGCCATAACCGCGTCCTGAAGCGCGCGCTCGATACCGGACTGGGATGCGCGCTGCTGGTGGTGACGTTGCCGGTGATCGCGCTGGCGGCGGGCCTGGTGATGCTGTGTGACGGCGCGCCCGCCTTCTACTGTCAAGAGCGCGAAGGGCAGGGCGGCCGGATGATCCGCGTGTGGAAGCTCCGGACCATGCGGCGCGACAGCGAGCGGCTGCTCAAGGAGGCCCTCGCGCGCGATCCGGAACTTCAGCGCCAATGGGACGAACGCTGCAAGCTGACCGACGATCCGCGCATCATTCCGATCATCGGTTCGCCGTTGCGCCGTTTCAGTATCGACGAGTTGCCGCAGCTTTTGAGCGTCGCGAAGGGCGAGATGAGCATGGTCGGGCCGCGGCCGTTCCCGGAATACCATCTGCGCCGCTATTCCGACGAATATCGCGCGCTCAGACGGATCGTGCGTCCGGGATTGACCGGACTCTGCCAGGTGATGGTGCGCGGCGACGGCGATCTCGACGCGCAGCGGCGCTTCGACACCTATTACATCTGCAACTGGTCGGTATGGCTCGATCTGTATATCATGGCGCGCACCTTCTGGGCGGTCGTGACCTCGCGCGGCGCCTATTGATCCTTCGCGGGCGTATACGGTTCGGCGGGCGATGTCCAAAATGACGAGCGCAGCCGCGGCGATAGCGGCGCCAGCGCCGCCGGCGGATTCGTCCGCGCTGACGCGGTGGCTCAGGCGCGACGGCTTCGCGATCCTCGATCAGGCGCTGTTTTACGGCGCGAATTTCGTCGCCAACGTTCTCCTGGCGCGCTGGCTCGGACCGTCCGCGTACGGCGCGTTCGCGGTCGGCCTCTCGATTTTCTATCTCGCCGGCGCGCTCCATACCGCCGTGCTGACCGAGCCGATGATGGTGTTCGGGGGCCGCAAGTACGCCGGCGATTTCCAGTGGTACGTCGGCCTGCTGCTCAAATACCATTGGCCGGTCGCCGGAATCGGCGCGGTGGCGATCGCGGCGGGCGCGTTCCTGATCCAGCGAATCGGATCGCCGGCGATGGCGAATGCGTTATGGGGCGTCGCGGCCGCCACGCCGTTCATCCTCTACGCATGGTTCGTGCGGCCGGCCTGTTACGTGCGGCGCGTAGCCCAGTGGGCGGCGCTGGGCTCGGGCGTGTACGCGATCGTCGTGCTCGGGATAATCGCGGAGCTCGAGCATGCCCATGCTTTGACCCCCTTGACGGGATTCGGCGCGATGGGCGCGGCGTCGCTGATCGGCGCGCTCGCGACCACGCTGCTGCTGGGTCCGCACTGGCGTGAAACCGCCAGCGAACGCGCGGCGCGGCGCGGCGTGTTCGCCGACCATTGGGCGTATGGGAGCTGGAACGCGATCGCCACCGTCGCGCAA
>JAJXYM010000143.1 GCA_021780585.1 Deltaproteobacteria bacterium | reverse complement strand
CGGCGGGCGCAGAAGGGGCGAATCAGAACGTTGGCCGGGATATCGAAGCGCTCGTGCAATCGGCGGATCATCGCCAGCGAGAGCGCGCGCTTGCGCTGCATCACCTCGTACACGCGGGTACGGCTGCCGATCACTCGGACCAGCGCGCGCTGGTCCGAGTCCCTGCCGATCGAGCCGGAAGCGAATCCCCTCGATCGGGTCGGGCGGGTCGATGGGAAAATGTTTTTGCTCGCAGGCTTCGACGAGCGTCGCGAGCACGTCCAGCCGGTCACCTTCCGGAGTTCCCTCACGGGCCGCCCCACAGGCGCTCGATCTCCCTTAGGGTGCGCTCGTAGTCGGCCTTGGTGCGAATCGGTTTAATCTCCATGCTGAGCCGTCCTTACGTCGATCTGGTCGTCGACGCGGTGCGCGCCGAGCCGCTTGATGAATACGATCTGCCGGCGATAGTCGATCGCGGTCAACAGCCGGTAGTCATTGCCCTTGATGTTGAACACCACACGGTCGGCGCTGACGATGCTGGCGGCGCCGTAACTTCGCTTGACCGCAGCTGAGTTGCGACACTCGGCGCGTTGGGCTTCATGAAACCATGCATCGAGCGCGGCCTTGACCGTTTGCCGCCCTTCCTGCCCCTTCAGCGATGCCACGAATTACGGCAGGATCCGCCGCGCTATCACCCGCACCGGCGACAGTGCACTATCGTTCCTAAAGCGGGAACAAGCAAAGGTGATGGAGGCGTTCGCTCCACGGGGCACGCCGGGAGCGGTCGGCGGGCTCCGGCACGGCGCGGACGTGCCTCGCTGTGCTCGCGCGGCGCGGAATTGGCGGGCGGCTTGCTGGATTAGGGTGAGGAAGCCGCGCCGGGGAACAGTATGCGCCGCGCGTTCGGAGGCGCGGACGAAGGCGTCGATAGTCGTGAGCGCGATGGCCCGGCGGTTGGACGGGAGGCGCTCGGTCCCCCGCATGCGGCGGAGCACCGTCAAGCCGGTCTTGTTCGTACTCTTGCGCCTTGCCTTCGGGTGGAACAGCTCATCGGCGATGACGGACTTGACCAGTTTTGATTGCCGGTGTTGGGGATGTTCGGGCCAAGCGGGTTATTTCCGCCGCATAACTGACCATTTCTGAGAGGTTCGCAAAGCGGTGGGATTTGCGAGTCAACTTGGCGGTCGCAGGGCGGGCTTGACAAGGCGCTCACTAGAATATAGAGATTTGCGATATTCACGTTACGTGAAAAAGGGCGGGAGGGCCGTGATGAGGCTGAGGACGGCGGCGGAGCGGGCCGGGATCGAGCGGTTCCCGGCGGAGACGGCGGTGGCGGGACTGAACGAGGAGGCGGCGGTGCTGGCGCTGGCGGCGTTGCGGACGGCGGCGCGGATTCTCAAGACAGGCGCCGGGTTTCGCCGGACGGCGCCGATGGAGGCGGGGCGGTGGAGTGGAACGGCGCAAATTTATCGGGGGAGGGCGGGTCTACGCGAGACTTCGGAACAATCATTCGGGGGCGGCGTAAGGCGCTGGGGCTAACTCAGAAGCAGGTGGCGGCGCAAATCGTGGTCGAGGGCCGGGCGATCTCGCAGTCGAACCTGGCGGACCTGGAGCGCGGCTACGCGCCGGCGCGTCCGCATCTGATCGAGGAATTCGCGCGGGTGCTGGAACTGAACCGCGACCTGCTCTATCTGGCGGCGGACATCGTGCCGCCCGAGGTGGCGGAGGAGTTGCGGCGGCTGACGCCGGAGGAGCGCGAACTGGCGTGGGGGGCGTTCAAGCAAGTGATCGCGGACGCACAGGCGGGAAAGCTGGCGCGGCCGGGACCAGCCACGGGCGCCGCGAAAGCGGGACGGACGAAGCAAGCCGGATAACTGGCGCTGAACGGACGTTGAAGCGGAGAGGGCGGGGCGATGGCGGCGAATCCATATGCGCAGGGCTGGCGGGAGTGGGACGAGCGGTACGCCGATCTGGCGATCGGCAAGCGCAACTGGCAGATCGCGACGGGCGTTGCGGCGTTGGTCAGCCTGGTGCTGGCGGTGGGCGTGGTCCGGCTCGCGCTGCGCAGCCGCTACGTGCCCTACGTGGTGGTGACGGATCGGCTGGGGCAGGCGATAACGATCCCGGAGCCGCTTACGCCGATGTCGGCGCCAGTGGTGGCGGCGCGGATGGAGCGCTGGGAGGTGGAGGCGTTTATCCGCGCCGCGCGCGCGGTATCGAGCGATCCAGCGGTCGAGCAGGAGCGGCTCGCGTCGCTCCACGCGCATGCGCGCGTCGCGGCCGACCGGTTTCTCGACGACTACTACCATTCCGACAACTTCGCCCATAACCCGTTTGCGATCGCGCAAAAGCGCACCATCTCGGTGCGGATCGATTCGATCCTGCAGCTTTCGGTGCGGAGCTACCAGGTGCGCTGGACCGAGGAGGCGCGCGATCTCAACGGCGTCGCGGCGGGCGCGCCGACGCAGTGGGAGGCGGTGCTGCAGACCGAAGTGGAGCCGCCGGCGTCGAGCGACGGCATCGTGAGCAATCCGCTGGGGTTTTACGTGACCAACATCACGTGGACCGAACAGCAACGTTAGGGACCGGGTGACGTAAGGGAGGGCGGGGCGATGAAGCGGGTGGTCGTCGCGGTTGCGGGGTTGGCGGTGATGACGGGAGGATGCGCGGCGCGGCAGCCGCCCGCCCCGCCCCCGGTCAAGGTTGCGATTGCGCGGTCGTCGAAGGCGGTGGCGGAGACACCGACCGGGACCGAAATTCTGGCGGCGCAACCTGCGCGGGTGCGCGACGCGGTCAGGGAGCACGCGGAGCGTGGCGAATGGCCGGTCTACCGCACGGCGGCGTTTGTGCTCTTTCCCTACGGCGAAGGAGCGCCGCCCGTGGTCGATTGCGCGCCGCTGCGCACCACCGACATCCAACTGCAGGCGGGCGAGACCATCACCGACGTGGCGATGGGCGACACCGAGCGCTGGATGGCGACGCCGGCGGCTTCGGGCGACCCGCGCAATTCGATGCCGCATCTGGCGGTCAAGCCGCAGCAGGCGCGGATCGAGACCAATCTCGCCATCTATACGACGAAACACATCTACCACCTGCTGTTGCACTCGCGCGGCCGGGCGATGCAGGAGGTTGAGTTCTATTATCCGGACGAGCTGTTGGCGCAGATGGCGGCGGCCGACCAGGCGCCCGCCAAGGGCGTGGAGGAAGCCACGGCGGACTTGCTGGACGATAGCGGTGACAGCGGCGCTGTTGTGAAAGTGGCTGCGGTCGATCCCGCCCAGCTCAACTTCTCCTACAAGGTGGAGGGGCCGAATGCACCGTTCCGGCCGCTCCGGGCGTTTGACGACGGCAGGCACGTTTACATCCAGATGGCGCCGGGGATGAAGACCAGCGAAGCGCCGGCGCTGCTAATCGCGGCGGCCGGCGGCGAGCAGATGGTCAACTACCGG
>JAJXYM010000372.1 GCA_021780585.1 Deltaproteobacteria bacterium | reverse complement strand
TCGTCTCGGGCTTCTTGACCTCGCCGTGCGACCACGACCGGATCATTTCGGGCGACGCGATCGAAATCCGGATCGCATTGAAGGAGAGCGGATTCTTGGGCTTTTCGAACAGCCCGAACAGATCTTGCATACGGCTATGCTCCCTTGCGGCCGCGGCGCTTTACGCCCGATCCGCGGCCGGCAGCAGCTCCACGTTGAGGCAGAGCGACTGCAGCTCCTTGACCATCACGTTGAACGACTCCGGCAGACCCGGCTCCAGCGTGTTCTCGCCCTTGACGATCGCCTCGTACATCCGGGTGCGGCCGGCGACGTCGTCCGACTTGACCGTCAGCATCTCCTGCAGCGTGTAGGCGGCGCCGTAGGCCTCCAGCGCCCATACTTCCATCTCGCCGAGGCGCTGGCCGCCGAATTGCGCCTTGCCGCCGAGCGGCTGCTGCGTCACCAGGCTGTAGGGTCCGGTGGACCGGGCGTGAATCTTGTCTTCCACCAGATGATGCAGCTTCATGATGTACATCACGCCGACCGTGACCGGCTGCTCGAAGGGAATCCCGGTGCGGCCGTCGTATAGCGTGCACTGGCCGGTTTCCGACAGTTCCGCGCGTTTGAGCAGGGCGAAAATCTCGTCCTCGCGGGCCCCGTCGAAGACCGGCGACGCGGTATGCACCCCACCCGCGGCTTTGGCCGCGAGCCGGGCCACGTCGGCGTCCGGCAATTGCTCGATAAATTCCTGCGCCTCCTTGTCGGGATAGGCGTCGCGCAGCCGCCGGCGCAATTGCGCCGCGCTCGCGCCCTCGCGCAGGTCCTGTTCGAGCTTGCGGCCAAGCTCCAGCGCGGCCCATCCCAGATGCGTCTCCAGGATCTGTCCGACGTTCATCCGCGACGGCACGCCGAGCGGATTCAGCACCACGTCGACCGGGGCGCCGTCGGCCAGCCGCGGCATATCCTCTTCCGGCAGGATGCGCGAGAGCACGCCCTTGTTGCCGTGGCGTCCGGCCATCTTGTCGCCGACCTGCAGGCGGCGTTTGATCGCGACGAACACCTTGATCATCTTGATCACGCCCGGCGCCAGCTCGTCGCCCGCCTTGAGCCGATCGACCTTGGCCCCGTAGTGATTCTGCACCGCCTCGACGTTGGCGTTCATCGCCCCGAGGGCCTGGGCGATCGCCGCCTGCGCGGTCTCGTCCTCGACCTTGAGCTGGCCCCATAGCGGCGGCGCCAATTCGTCCAGATCCTCGGGCGAAAGCGCGTCGCCCTTGTTGAACAGCACGCGCCGATCGTCGGAGATCACGCGTCCGGCCAGCTTGCGTCCGGCCAGCGTCCGCTTGAGCTTGCGCAACGCTTCCTGGCGCAGAATCCGAATCTCCTCGGCCTCGTCCTGTTTCAGCCGTTCGACTTCGAGGCTCTGGATTTCCTGGGTGCGATCGTCGCGGGCGACGCCGCGGCGGGCGAAGACCCGCGCGTCGATCACGGCGCCCTCGACGCCCGGCGGCACGCGCAGCGAAGTGTCGCGCACCTCGCCCGCCTTTTCGCCGAAGATCGCGCGCAGGAGCTTCTCCTCGGGACTTAGCTGGGTCTCGCCCTTGGGCGTGATCTTGCCGACCAGGATATCGCCCGGCCGCACTTCCGCGCCGATTCGGATAATCCCGCTCGCGTCGAGGTCCTTGAGCGCCTCCTCGCCGACGTTCGGAATATCGCGCGTGATCTCCTCGGGCCCGAGCTTGGTGTCGCGCGCGACGCATTCGAACTCCTCGATATGCACCGAGGTGAACAGGTCCTCCTTGACCACGCGCTCCGAGATCAGAATCGAATCCTCGAAGTTGTAGCCGCCCCACGGCATGAAGGCGACCACCACGTTGCGCCCCAGCGCGAGCTCGCCCATATCGGTCGAGGGGCCGTCGGCGATCACGTCGCCCAGCTTCACCCGCTCGCCCTTGACCACGATCGGACGCTGGTTGATGCAGGTGTTCTGATTGGAGCGTTGATACTTGACCAGATTATAGATATCGACGCCGGCGTCGCGCGGATCGCGGCTCTGGCGATCGGCGCGAATCACGATTCGTTCGGCGTCGACGCTCTCGACCACGCCGTCGCGCAGCGCGATCCGGGTCACTCCGGAATCGCATCCGACGGTCCGTTCGAGTCCGGTGCCGACCAGCGGGGCCTCGGTCTTGAGCAGCGGCACCGCCTGGCGCTGCATGTTCGAGCCCATCAGGGCGCGATTCGCGTCGTCGTTCTCCAGGAACGGAATCAGCGACGCCGCCACCGACACGAGCTGATTCGGCGAGACGTCCATGTACTGGACGTCGCCGGCGCCGACCACCGTGAATTCGCCGCCGATCCGCGCCGAGACCAACTCCGCGGCGAAGCGGCCGTGGCCGTCGAGCGGGGCGTTGGCCTGCGCGATTACGACGTCCTCTTCCTCGAGCGCCGACAGATATTTGATCCGATCGGTGACCTTGCGATCCTCGACCACCCGGTAGGGGGTTTCGATAAAGCCGTAGTCGTTAACCCGCGCATAGGTCGAAAGCGCGGCGATCAGGCCGATATTCGGCCCTTCCGGGGTTTCGATCGGGCAGACCCGCCCGTAGTGCGTCGGATGGACGTCGCGGACCTCGAAACCCGCGCGCTCGCGCGTGAGTCCGCCCGGTCCGAGCGCCGAAAGCCGCCGCTTGTGCGCGATCTCGCTGAGCGGATTGGTCTGATCCATGAACTGCGAAAGCTGCGAGGAGCCGAAGAACTCCTTGATCACCGCCGACGCCGGCTTGTAGTTGACCAGCTCCTGCGGCATCAGGGTTTCGATATCCTGCAGGCTCATCCGCTCCTTGATCGCCCGCTCCATCCGCACCAGGCCGATCCGGAACTGGTTTTCGACCAGCTCGCCGACCGCGCGCACGCGGCGGTTGCCCAGATGGTCGATATCGTCGACGGTATGGTCGTCGGCGCCGTTCTTCAGATCGATCAGGTAGCGCACGACTTCGAGGATATCCTCGCGCCTGAGCGTGCCCTGCTCGAGCGGCACCCGGTTGGGATCCTTGAACAGCTTGTGATTCAGCTTGAGCCGTCCCACCCGCGACAAATCGTAGCGCTCGGGATTGAAGAACAGGTTGTTGAAGAAGGCGGTCGCGGTCTGCTGGGTCGGCGGATCGCCCGGACGCAGGCGGCGATAAATCTCGATAATCGCGTCCTCGGGCCGTTCGATCTTGTCCTGCGCGAGCGTCAGCCTGAGCGCGCCGCCGCCCGGCTGATCCTCGGTGTAGAGCACCTCGAGCTGCTTGACGCCGTGCCCCTTGAGCTTTTCGATCGCCGCCTCGGAGAGCTCCTCGTTGCATTGCGCAAGCACTTCGCCGGTGGTCGAATCGATCACGTCGTGCGCCGAGACCCGCCCGATCACGTCCTCGAGCGCGATCGGAACCTCCGTAATCTTCGCTTCCTCGAGCTGGCGCACCACCGCCTTGTTGAACTTGCGGCCCTCGCGCGCGATCACTTCGCCGCTCTTCGGATGGCGCACCTCGCGGCTGACCCGCGAGCCGAGCAATTGCTCCGGGATAAACCGCTTGGCCAGCTCCTTGCCGTCGAGGACGATCAGATCTTTCTTGTAGTAGTAGTTGAGCAGGTCCTCGGTGGTCATGCCGAGCGCGCGCAGCGGTACGGTCGCGGGAAACTTGCGCCGCCGATCGATCCGGACGTAGAGCACGTCGCGCGGATCGAACTCGAAATCGATCCAGCTTCCGCGATAAGGAATCACGCGCGCCGAGTAGAGCAGCTTGCCGGTCGAATGGGTCCGCCCCTTGTCGTGCTCGAAAAAGACCCCGGGCGAGCGATGGAGCTGCGAGACGATGACCCGTTCGGTGCCGTTCACCATGAACGTGCCGTTCTGGGTCATCAGCGGAATCTCGCCGAAATAGACCTCCTGCTCCTTGACGTTCTTGATCGAGCGGCGGCCGTTTTCGACGTCCCAGATGACGAGCTGGATCTTGACCTTGATCGGCGCCGCGTAGGTCATGCCGCGCTGATGGCATTCCTCGACGTCGTATTTCGGCTGGCCGAGTTCGTAGCTGACGAATTCGAGCGAGGCGGTCTCGTTGAAGTCCTTGATCGGAAAGACCGATTTGAAAACCGCCTGCAGTCCTTCTTCCTTGCGCTCCTCGGCGGCGACGTCCGCCTGCAGGAAATCCGCGTAGGAACGCTTTTGGATTTCGATCAGGTTGGGGATGTCGATGATCTTCTTGATCTTGCCGAAGGAGCGGCGAAGGCGAAGGTTGCTCGTGACCTGCGACTGCTGAGCCATTTCTACCTCATCCGGCGGCGGGCGTCGCGCGGACGCGCCGCCAGACGAATGCGCGCGCGGCGCGCGTGAGCCCGGCCCCACCGCGCGCCCCGCGGCGAATCATGGAAAGTTTCCCAAAGGCGAGCCGGGACGCCCGCGCCCGCCGCGCGCGCATCCCGTCCACACCGATATTTAACGCCGGTTGCCGTATGACCCGCCGGCTCCTACTTTAACTCGACCGTGCCCCCAGCCTCTTCGATCTTCTTCTTGATATCCTCGGCTTCGGCCTTGTTGACGCCTTCCTTGACCGGCTTGGGCGCGCCGTCGACCAGGTCCTTGGCCTCCTTGAGGCCGAGTCCGGTCAGTTCGCGCACGACCTTGATCACCTGGATCTTCTTGTCGCCCGATCCGGTAAGCATCACGGTGAACTCGTCCTTTTCGACCGCCGCCGCCGCGCCGGCTCCGGCCGCCGCCGGCGCCGCGGCCATCGCGATCGGGGCCGCCGCCGACACGCCGAGCTCCTGCTCGAGCTCCTTGACCAGCGCCGCGGCCTCCAGCAGGCTCAGGTTTTTCAAATAATCCTTCACCTGGTCGCGGCTTAGCTGTGCTGCTTCTGACATCTTGCTCTCTCTCCTTGTGCCCACGGCCCGCGGGCGATGTGGGAGCGCCCCGGCAAGCCGAATTCATGCGTGCGTAAAGTTTCCGCGCGCTCAAGCCTCCGCCGCGGCGGCCGGCGCCGCCGCGCCGCGCTCGCGGCCGATCGCGTCGACCAGCCGCGCCAGCGCCGAACCGGGTTCGTTGAGCAGCCGCGCCAGACGGGTCGCCGGCGCCTGCAGCAGACCCAGCAGTTGCGCGAAAATCACCTCGCGCGGCGGCAGCTCCGCCAGCGCGTTAATCTCCTCGGCGGTCAGCGGCCGGCCGTCGAGCACGCCGCCCCGCAGCTTGAACTTGGCGCCCAGGTCCTTGAGCGAACTGACCGTCTTGGCCAGCTCGACCGGGTCGGCGTAGCTCAGGATCAGCCCGACCGGGCCGCCCAGATGGCTATCCAGGGCGGCGAAGCTGGTGTCTTTGATCGCGCGCCGCACCAGCGTGTTCTTCGCCACCCGGAATTCGCCGCTGATCGCGCGCAGCTTGCGCCGCATCTCGTCGGATTCGCCGGCGGTCAGCCCCTGGTATTCCGATATCAGCGCGATACTGGCGCGGCCGAAGTTCTCGCTCAGCTCGGCGACCAGCGCGTTCTTTTCCGTCTTGTTCATCGCTTATCTTTCCCGCCGCCCGCGCGCTCCGCTCAGCCCGCGGTCCGCACGGCGGCCGAAGGATCGATCCGCACGCCCGGTCCCATGGTCGCCGCGACCGCGACGCTCTTGATATAATTACCCTTCGCGCTGGCCGGCTTGGCCCGCACGATCGCGTCGAGCAGGGCGTGCGCGTTTTCGATCAGCTTGCCCTCGCCGAAGCTGAGCTTGCCGATCGGCGCATGCACCACGCCCGCCTTGTCCACCCGGTAATCGACCTTGCCCGCCTTGACTTCGGCGACCGCCTTGGCGACGTCGAAGGTGACGGTGCCGACGCGCGGATTCGGCATCAGCCCGCGCGGGCCGAGAATCTTGCCGATCCGGCCGACCGCGCCCATGATATCCGGGGTCGCGATCACGCGGTCGAAATCGAGCCAGTTCTCCTCCTGGATACGCTTGATCAGGTCTTCGCCGCCGACGAAATCGGCGCCGGCGTCGCGCGCCTCGCGCTCCTTTTCGCCCTTGGCCAGCACCAGCACCCGGATCGTCTTGCCGGTGCCGTTGGGCAGCACCACCGCGCCGCGGACGTTCTGATCGGCCTGGCGCGGATCCACATTGAGCCTGACCGCGATCGCCGCGGTCTCGTCGAACTTCGCGACCTTGTTGGCCACCACCAGCGTCATCGCCTCTTCCAGCGAATAGCGCCGCGCCTGATCGACCCGCTTGGCCGCTTCCCGATATTTCTTGCCTGCCATCGCCGTGCTTCGCCTTTCCGCGCCGTTCAATCGCTGATTTCGATACCCATCGAGCGCGCGGTCCCGGCGACCGAGCGGGTCGCCGCCGCGAGATCGCTGGCGGTCAGATCGCGCAGCTTGGTCTGGGCGATCTCCTCAATCTGCTTGCGCGTCACCTTGCCGACCTTGTTCTTATGCGGCGTGGACGAGCCTTTTTCGATCCCGGCCGCGCGCTTGAGCAGAATCGACGCCGGCGGACTCTTGGTGATGAAAGTGAAAGAACGGTCGGCGTAGACCGTAATCACCACCGGGATCACCAGACCCTGCATATTCTGCGTCTGCGCGTTGAAGGCCTTGCAGAATTCCATGATATTGACGCCGCGCTGGCCGAGCGCCGGCCCCACCGGCGGGGACGGATTGGCCGCGCCGGCCGGGATCTGCAACTTAATCTGTCCGGTGACTTTCTTCGCCATCTGGGTCGTTCTTTCCGTCCAGCCGCCGAAATCCGCGCGCCCGTGCGGGCGCGGCGGAAGGGCGGCCGCAATCGCTTACGACTTTTCCACCTGCACGAAATCGAGCTCGACCGGCGTGGCCCGGCCGAAAATCGAGATCAGCACGCGCACCTTGCCCTTTTCGGGCTTGACCTCTTCGACCGTGCCGTTGAAATCCTGAAACGGCCCGTCGATAACCTTAATCGCCTCGCCCACCTCGAACAGCACCTTGGGCTTGGGCCGCAGCGCGCCCTCTTCCATCTGCCGCTTGATCGCCACGACGTCGGACTCGGGCACCTCGGGCGGCATCGTGGAATGGCCGACGAAACCCGTCACCTTGGGGGTGTTTTTCACCACGTGCCAGGTTTCGTCGTCCAGCGCCATATTCACAAAGATATAGCCGGGGAAGAATTTCCGGTTGGAAACCTTGCGCTGGCCGCCCTTGCCGAGCTCCTGAACGCGCTCGACAGGGACCACCACGTCGCCGAATTTCTCGCCCAGCGCGCGCGTTTCCTCATGCGCCTTGAGCGCGCGCACCCGTTCCTCCAGCGCGGTCTTGGCGCGCTGCTCGAAGCCCGAATAGGTATGCACGACATACCATTTCTTTTCCGGTTCGGGCCGGGATTCGACGGATGCTTGTTCAGCCATTGACGGCAATTGGTTCTTTCCGGGTAAGGCGCGCGCCAGCGCAAACCGTCGCGCGCCTTAAGTTAACGTTCAGCTAATCAACTGATGGACGACCCGGGTCGCGCCCATATCGACCAGCCCCAGCCACAACGCCAGCACCAGCGTCAGCACCACCACCACCAGCGTCGCCTGAAGGGTTTCCCGAGGCGTGGGGAAGTGGACTTTCGCCAGCTCTTTCCAGGCGTCCTTAACAAAATTCGTGCCCTGATCGAGGTAACTTTTCAGACTATCCATATTGCGCCATCTTTACAAGCCCGTCGTCGAGACGTTCCCACCGGCATACCGCGCCGCCCGGCCGGAACCCTGGGACTTCATCGTTGCCGCGTCGCGAAGATGGCGGGCCAGCCAGGGCTCGAACCTGGAACCTGCGGATTTGGAGTCCGCCGCTCTGCCAATTAGAGCTACTGACCCTTCGCCTTGCGAACGCTTCGCCCACGCAGCCGCGGGCCCCGCCGGCGCTCGGCCTCGCGCCTGTTTGCGTACCCCGGCTTGCCTAGACCTTGGTCTCCTTATGCAGCGTATGGCTGCGGCAGGAGGGGCAGAACTTCTTTATCGCGAATTTTTCGGTCTGGCGCTTCTTGTTCTTGCTGGTGGTGTAATTGCGCCGTTTGCATCCGTCACACGCCATCGCGATCAGGTCTCTCATGCGTCGTCATCCTAAAGCGCCGCGACCATCGCCGGGCCGGCGCGCGAAATTCCGGTAAGCCCACGACGGGAATCGAACCCGTGACCTCTTCCTTACCAAGGAAGTGCTCTACCGACTGAGCTACATGGGCAATGCTTGCCCCGCCGCGTATCTCCGCCGCGGCCACGCCGCGTATCAACCCGTCGAGTTCAGTGGAGCGGGAAACGGGATTCGAACCCGCGACCCCGAGCTTGGAAGGCTCGCGCTCTACCAACTGAGCTATTCCCGCTCTCCTCATCGAGCCGTTAAAATTGGTGGAGAGGGGAGGATTCGAACCTCCGAAGGCATAAGCCGGCAGATTTACAGTCTGCTCCCTTTGGCCACTCGGGAACCTCTCCGCACCGTCCCTCCCATCGGGCCAAGCCGATGGCGAGAATCGAACTCGCAACCTACTGATTACAAGTCAGTTGCTCTACCTTTGAGCTACATCGGCGTCGAGCTTTGAAACTTTCTTATTATTCGGCATTCCCGGCCAAGTCAAGAATAGCGGAGTTTTCGCCGGCGCGCCGCCCCGGCTGTCGCGCGGGGTTCCACTCAAACACCGTTCGTTATTATACCAAACGCGCCCGCGCCCAGCCATCCGCCGCCGCTTTTGCGATCCGTCCGGCGTCATGGCCGCGCGTCGTCCGGAACCTGCCGGAGCCGCCGCGCCAGGCGCGGAATAAACGCGACCGCGGCGAGCAGCGCCAATGCGATCGTGACGGTGCGAATCGCGCCCGCCTCGCCGGTCGCGGCGGCGCGGCCCGCGTAGCCGAGCCAAGTGTAGGCGATCGCGCCCGGCGCCATGCATACGAACGACGCGATCATGTATTCCGCCAAGCGGATACGGGTCAGGCCGAAGGCATAGTTGACCACGTTGAAGGGAAACAGCGGCACGAGGCGGACGAAAGCGACGAAGCGCCAACCCTCTTCCTCGACCCCGCGGATGATCCGGCCGAGGCGCTGGCCGGCGCGCCGCGCGACCCACTCCGCCGCGGCGTAGCGCGCGATCAGAAAGGCGAGCGTGGCGCCGAGCGTCGCGCCGATCAAGTTCCATAGCGCGCCCAAAACCGGGCCGAAGATCGCGCCGCCCGCCAGCGTGAGCAGTGAGCCGGGCACGAACAGCGCCGTCGCGACCGCGTAAATCGCGATGAACATAATCGGCGCGAACGGACCGCAGCGCGCCAGGCCGCGCCGGATCGCGCCGGGCGCGAGCAGCTCACGATTACGGGCGAGGGCGATAATCGCCGCGGCGACGGCGATCAGCATGATCAGCCGGAGGATCGTTGCACGCCGGCCGGCGACGGGCGGCGTCATGCGGCGCTCTGACGGGTGATCGCGTATGCGCCGGCGGCGCCGCGAACCGGCTGCGTCAGCATCCGGTCGAGGCGTAATTCACGGGCTTCACGGAACTGCTCGATCCCGATCGTCATCCGCTCATGGCCGGCGGCGGGTTGCGCGCGATAGGTGCCGAGCAGGCGATCCCACCACGGCAGGTTGAAGCCGAAGTTGCTGTTGGTTTCCTCGATCACGATCGAATGATGCACGCGATGCATGTCGGGCGTGACCAGCAACCATCGCAGGCGCCGGTCGAGCTCCAGCGGCAGCCGCAAATTTCCGTGATTGAACATCGCGGTGGCGTTAAGCAGGACTTCGAAGAGCATCACTCCCGCCGCCGGGGCGCCGAGCGCCGCGATCACGCCGAACTTGTACGCCATCGAGAGCAGGATTTCGATCGGATGGAAGCGCGCGCCGGTGGTGACGTCGAAATCGAGATCCGCGTGATGCATCCGATGGACCCGCCACAGCGCCGGAGCCGCATGGAACATCACGTGCTGCAAATAGATCGCGAGGTCGAGCAGGAGGATCGCGGCGCCAATCGCGCACCATCGCGGCAGCGCGAGATTGTTCAGCAGGCCCCATCGCCGGGTCTCGCCGAGGAGCGCGAACGCGGTCGCGGTGGCCGGAAACGTCAGCCGCACGAGCGCGGTATCAAGCGCGACGACGCCAAGATTGCCGGGCCATCGCAGACGCCGCGGCCAGGCCCGTTCGCGGCGCGGCGCGGCCGCCTCCCAAATTGCAATGAGGGCGAAGACCCCGGCGAACGCTGCCAGCCGGATGGCGGCTTCATGAACGAGCATCACGGTTGCGCCGCGGGCGATTCGGCGCATCTTCGAATCGGGGCGCGCGCCGCATTGGATAATATCAGACGCCGTCCCGCCGCGCGCGTGAGCGGGAGTCGCGCCGTCCGGGACGCCTGGGGCGGGCGCGCCGCGCGGCGGGCGAATTGACGCGATCGCGGCGCTTGCCCATAATCGCGATGTTTTCGCGCGGCCGGCGATCGCGACGATCGTCGCTGACCGGCGGCGCGGCGAACGCCGATGAGATGCCCACAATGCGGATTCGACGCGGCCGCGCAAGCCGCGTTTTGCGCCCGCTGCGGCGCGCGGATCATGGCGCCGCGGCCGGAGACGCGCCATGAATACGCCCTGACGCGGATCCTCCCGTCCTGGTGGCATTTCGGCGGCGCGCTGGCGCTGGCGGCGCTGGCGTTCCTGCTTGGCGTCGGGATGATGGTCGCGCCGAATGGCGACGCGCGCGGCGGATTGGCCGCGATCGCGATCGCGGGACTGATCACGATGCGGGCCACGATCGCGCGCCGTTCGACGAGCTGGAGTCTCACTTCGGATCGGTTGATCGAGCGAACCGGTTTCCTGAGCACGCGGCGGCGCGAAATGGAGCTCGCCGACGTGCGCTCGATCGAAGTCGAGCGCAGCGCGCAACAGCGGCTGCTGGGGCTGGGCAACGTCAAGGTCGCGTCGGCCGCCAGCGTCGATTTCATGATCCGGATGCTGGATATTCCGGACCCGGAGCGGATGGCGGAGATTCTGCGCAAGGCGCGTCTGAAGCGGCTGGCGTGAGGCGGCGGCGCGGGCGGAGGAGCGGCGGTGGGGAAACGCCCGGATTTGCGCTACGAGCGGCGGCTCTGGAAGCAGGGCTTCGAGGCGGTCGCCGGCGTCGACGAGGCCGGCGTCGGGCCGATGGCGGGACCGGTGGTCGCGGCGGCGGTCATTTTTCCGCCCGAGACGTTTATCAAGGGCGTCCACGATTCCAAGCAGCTCACGCCCGCACGGCGCGACGAATTATTCCCGCTGATCCGCGCACGCGCGGCGGCGGTCGGCGTGGGAATCGCCGCGGTCAACGAAATCGATGAGCTGAATGTCTACTGGGCGGCGATGCTGGCGTGCGAGCGCGCGATTCTCGCGCTTGGCCGCGCGCCCGACCATGTGCTGGTGGACGGACGGGCGATTCCGGGACTCAAGCTGTCGCAGACCAGAATCGTCGGCGGCGATCGCAAGAGCTTTTGTATCGCGGCGGCGTCGATTATCGCCAAGGTCACGCGCGACCGGCTCATGCTCGAGTACGACGCCGAGTTTCCCGGCTATGGCTTGGCGATCCATAAGGGTTACTGCACGGCGGAGCATTTCGCGGCGCTGGCGCGGCTTGGTCCCACGCCGATCCATCGGCGCTCGTTCGCGCCCGTGATGCGGGCGGCGCAGCGCGAACTGTTCGCCGGCGCGTAGTCGGGGGGGAAGAAACGCGCGTCGCCAAACGGCGTGCGCGTCGGAGTTACGCGATGGACAAGCCGGAGAGCGATCCGCTCAGCGCGCCCTGTTCGCGGCGGCGGCTGATGCGCTTGGCGGCGAGGTTGGGCGGCGCCGTCGCGCTGGGTCGGGCCGGCCTCGCGGCCGCCACGACGGCGCCGCCCAGGGAGACCGGACTCTCATTCGAGGGTTTGCTCAAACGCGAGCCGGGATTTCAACCGCGCCGGCCCGCTCCCATGCCCTACGCTTCGTTGCCCGGCTTCCTATCCGCGAGGCAAATCGCGCAGGCTTACTCCGCCTACCGGCGCGCCTTCGCCGATCTGATCGAGGCCGAGCGGCGGCTCGCCTCGGCCGCGCGCGACGCCGCGCACGCGGCGCAATACGCGGCGCTGCGCGCACGCCAGATGCGCGCGGCCAACGCCGTCCTGCTCCACGAATTTTTCTTCCGCAACCTGGCGCCCGAGCCGGTTGCGCCCTCGCCCTATGTGATGGCGAATCTCCACGAGCACATGGGATCGTTCGCGAGCTGGCGCGAGGATTTCGCGGCCTGCGCCAGAGTCGCCGGCGCGTGGGCGGTGTTGGCCTACGACCCCTACGACGACCGCTGGCATAACACGCCCCTGGGCGCGGACGATGCCGGCGGATGGACGGGAGCGAATCCGCTGGTGGTGATCGCGGTCGCCGCCGAGACGTGGTCGCTCGATTATCCAGATCGCGACCGCTGGACCGCCGCCGCCATTGAACATATCGACTGGAACGCCGTGGCCGCGCGCTATCACGCTGTGGATCGGCAATGAATCGGGCGATCCGCCGCAAGTTGCGCGTCAGCCGAGATGCGCCTCGACGAACCTCGGATACCTGTCGACGCCGCGTGAAATCCCGGTGAAAAGATCGACGGTATCCTTTTCGCCCAGCTCGTCGGCCGCATCGATCGCCGCGCGCGCCGGCGCGCCGTGGGCCGCCAGCGCGTCCGAAAGCGCTTCGACCTGCTCGCGTTCGGTCTCGAGCGCGAGCGGATATCCCTGGAGCGTCGAATGCTTCGCCGCGGTCTGGACGCGGCCGACGGCGACGCCGCCAAGACGCACACCATGCGCTCGGCGATCAGGTCCATGAACTCCTCGGCCGAGTTGACGATTTCGTCGAACAGCTTATGCGGCGCGATGAAGCTCGGCCACCTGACGTTCCGATGCGCCGGCCGCGCCTGACGCCTCAGATCGACGCGGTCGGCCAGGCGCGCGCCGAGCAATTTGGCCACATCCCCTCGCGCCTTCGCGGGTAAATCGTTTTTGGTCTTGCGCATCGAACTCCCGCGTTGCTTCAAACTACGATCGCCGGCGGGATTCGAGACCTTCGGGGCGCGACGCTAACCTCCGCGCCGCTCTCCCACCGGCGAAAATATAACGCCGCGCCGGCGCTTGTAACGGGTCTTGGATTACCCCGACGCGCCGGGCGGTTGCGCATGATGCGCGCGCGCGGCGGTTACCCTATCGCGGCTGATGCGTTAGTGGTTTACTGATCGCCAGTACTATTGCACGACGGCCGGGTGCGGAGGGTTTTTGCATGGCCCTGGAACGTGAAAAGCATATCGCCGAGCGAGCCCTGCTGACGATGACCGAGAGCCAACTGCTGGATCTCTATCGCCGCATGGTGCTGATTCGGCGTTTCGAAGATAAAGTCGCCGAAATGTATAGCCGGGGCAAAATCACCGGCTTTTGCCATCTCTATGCCGGCGAGGAAGCGGTCGCCGTCGGCGCGATCAGCGCGATCTACGACAAGGATTTCGTCGTCTCGACCTATCGCGAACATGGCCATTGCCTGGCCAAAGGCGTTTCGCCGCGGGCCGTGATGGCGGAACTGTTCGGCAAGGCGACAGGGCTTTCGCGCGGGCACGGCGGCTCGATGCATCTGTTCGACGGCGAGCTGCGCTTCATGGGCGGCTACGCGATCGTCGGCGGCGGCTTGCCGCTCGCGGCCGGACTGGGCCTGGCGGTGCGCTACAAAGAGGAGCCGCAGGTGGTTTGCTGCTTCTTCGGCGACGGCGCCCTCCCGCAGGGCGCGTTCCATGAGGCGCTTAATATGGCGTCGCTATGGAAGCTGCCGGTCATCTTCATTTGCGAGAACAATTTCTATGGCATGGGCACCCTGGTGCAGAACGCGATCTGCCAGGAGGAACTCTACAAGTTCGCCGAACCGTACAAGATGCCCGGCGTGCGCGTCGACGGCATGGACGTACTCGCCGTCCACGGCGCGACCCTGGAGGCCGCCGCGCGCGCCCGCGAAGGCGAGGGTCCGTCGCTGATCGAGGCGATGACCTATCGCTTCCGCGGTCATTCGATGTCCGATCCGGCGGAGTAC
>JAJXYM010000280.1 GCA_021780585.1 Deltaproteobacteria bacterium | reverse complement strand
GCCGAGGATGCGATAGGCGAGGGGATCGCTCAGGCGAAAATCGTAGAACAGCCAACCGTCGAGTTCGGCGTCGCGCAGCGCTTCGGCGATTCGGTCGATTCGCGCCATCCGTGGTGTCCCGCCGCGGTGACCGGCTAGGGCGCGGGCGGCGCGAACCGCTCGCCCCATACGTGGGCGCGATCGGCGTCGATGCGCACCATCGGATTGCTGGCGAAGCTCAACGCCATCGCGCGGTACTGGGGATATTTGTCGCGCAGATTGCGCAGCGCCAGCATGTATTCGTTGGAGTCCTCGACGATTCGCGCGGTTCCATGCACCAGCACGTAGGCGAGATAGGACCATTCCTCCTCGTAATGGTCAATGATCAGGGCGACGCGCGGATTGGCCGCGATATTGCGCATTCGCTTGATCTCGACGCCGGCGCGTCGTTTGGGTTTGCGGTCGATCACAAAATAGAAATGGGCCGCGGTATCGAACCAGAAGCAGAGCGGCACGTTGTGCGGCAGGCCGGCGGCGTCGGCGGTGGCCAGATGGGCCACGCGGGCGAGCTTCAGGAACTCGACGACGCGCGCGTCATAAAGGGGCGCAACCGATAACTCCGCCATCGCGCAACTCCCGCGCGCGGCGTCGTTGGCGAGGCCGCCCGCGATTCAGAGCATGGCGCGCGCGCGCCGCTTACTCAAGTGGCCGCCGCCGCGCGTGGTCAGCGTTCCTCCCCGAACAGGAAAATCGAAAAAGCGAGGAGAGTGAAGATTGCGTTGGGCATCCAGGCCGCCAGCCAGGCCGGAATCGTGCCGGATTCGCCGAGCGACGAGGTCAGGCCGAGGGCGAGCCAGTAGGCGAAGCCGATGCCGATCGCGAGGCCGAAGCTGCGTCCGAGGCTCAGGCTGCGCGGCATCGGATCGAGGCTGAGCGCCATGCCGAGCGCGACCATGATCAGGCACGACAGCGGCATCGCGAATTTCAGATCGCGATTGACGATATAGCCGCCGGGATCGAGGCCCTTGCCGCGCAGGTCGGCGATATAGCGGTCGAGTTCGCGCAAGCTGAACTCGTCCGGATCGAGCATCACGATGCTGAGGTCGGAGGGCCGGACCGAGTCGGCGAAGCGGTAATCGCGCACGTCGCTGGAGACGCGGCCCTTTTCGTCGAGCGTGGACAGGGTGGCGTCGTCTGAAATCCACGACGCGCCGGTCCAGCGGGCCTGGCGCGCGCGCAGAATCGTATGCAGGGAGAAGTCCGGGCCGAGCCGATAGAGGATAACGTTGTGCATCGTGCGGGCGCGGGCGTCGTAGGAATCGGCGGAGAGAAAGCCGTCACGCACGCGCACCCATGTTCGTTGAGCGAAGAACACCCCGCGGATCTGGCGTTTCTTCAGCGTGACCTCGTAAAGGTAGCGCGCCTGACGCATCGATTGCGGCACGACGGCCTCGCTGATCGCGAAATTGAACAGCGAGATGCCGACCGCGACCGCCAGCACCGGAATCGCCATCTCGAGCCGGCTGATGCCGAGTTGCTGGCAGGCCAGCACCTCGCCCGAGCGATTCAGCAGGGCGAAGCCGAGCAGCACGCCGGCGAGACAGGCCACGGGCAGCAATTGCGAGACGATCAGCGGCACCTTGAGCGCGAAATACTCAAGCCCGATCAGGCCGAAGCCGCCGTAACGGATCAGATCCTTGAAGCGGTCGAAAACGTCGCCGATCAGGTAGGCGATAGTGAACGCGCCCAGGCATACCAGGAACGGGCCGAAGAACTGGAGCGCCAGAAAGCGATCCATCGTCGGCGAGAGCCGCTGACGCCCGCTCATGTCGCCTCCCGCCAGCGGCCGACGCGCTCGAACCACGCCCACAAAACGTCGGTCGGGCCGCGGCCCTGGTCGCCGCGATCGGCGGCGCTGCGCAGGAACAGGGCGAGCGCGAGGACCGCGAAGGCCAGGTCCGGGATGCTCATCGCGGCGTAGGCGTTGAGCCGGCCGCGTTGCGCCAGCGCCTCGCCGGCGCGCATCAGGGAGTAGTAGCCGAAGAACAGCGCGATCGCGACGCCGAAGCGTTCGCCCTGGCCGCCGCGGGCGGGCTTGAGGCCGAGCGGGATGCCGATCGCGGCGAAGAGAATCGTGGTCACGGGCAGCGTGAATTTGCTGGCCATTTCAGTTTCGGAGAGATAATCGGGTTTGCCGGCGGCGCGCGCCTGGTCGATCCGCCCGCGCAACTCGCCGTAGCTCAATTCCTCGGGGTCGCGATCCTGCGCCATCAGGTCGGCGTCCGGGCGGACGTTCAGATCGTAAATCTTGAAGCGCGTGAGATGGCTGGAGGCGTTGTTCGCCTCGAGGCCGAACATGGTGCCGTCATAGAGCCGCAGCGTGATCGTCTGATTGGCGCGGTCGGGCACGATTTTGCCGGTGCGCGCGACGATCGTGTTCTGGGCGGGCGGATTGCGCGCGTCGGAAATCATCACGCCGTGCAGCATCTCGTCGTTTGGCGAAATATGATCGACGTAGATCACCATGCCGGGCAGATTGCGATTGAAGATCTTCTCTTTCAGGCCGGCGGTGGATCGCGTCTGGGTCAATTCGTAGAGCTGCTCGCGCAGATGCGCGTTGGCCCACGGCCGCACCGAAAACGCGAGCCAGCTCGACATCGCCCACACGCCGATCGCGAAGCCAAAAACCGGAACCGAGAGCCGGTAGAGGCTGATGCCGCAGGCGCGCGCCGCGATCAATTCGCGATCGCCCGACATCCGCCCGAAGCCCATCAGCACCCCCAGCAGCACCGCCATCGGGAACGTCAGCTCGAGGAACGCCGGCATGATAAAGCCGAGCAGGCTGGCGACGTCGGCCAGCGTCACGCCGCGGTTCACCACCATTTCGGTGAGTTTCAGCAGTCGCCCCGTGACCAGCGCGAAGGTGAGCAGCAGGACGCCCAGGGCGAAGGGCGCGACCACTTCGCTCGCGATATAGCGGTCAAGTATTTTCGGGCGAAACATTCCTATGCATAGACGGCTGGCCGTCGCTATCGTTTCAGTTTAGGCGCGCGTTCGCGCAAAGAAAATCACGCCGCTCGATCGTATTGCCGGCGGATGGCGCGGCGGGCGTCCGCGGATCGGAGGGGGCGCGCGGACCGGTGATGCGGATAGCGGCCGGTCAGGCTAGAATCTGCCGCGATGCGCAAGCCTCCGCCCCGCCATTCACGGCCGAACCGTACTTCCGGCCAATCCGCGCCGCCGCGCGATTCGTTATCTCCGCGCCGGCCGCGCGATTTCCGCGCGCCGCGCCGTCCGCATGAGGAGCCGCGCGAGGAAGTCGCGGCCGATACGCCGCCGCGCCGCGCCGGCCAGGCGGGCGAACCGCGCTTCGATCGGACGCGTCAGGGGCGGCCCGGACGATTCGCCCGTCCCGAGCGCGAGCGCAACGATCTGATCTTCGGCGCCGAGCCGCTGCGCGAATTGATCGCCGCCGCGCCCGCCGCCGTCCGCACGCTCTACGTCAAGGCCGGCGCGGAGCCGCGTTTCGCCGCCGAGATCGCCGCCGCCCGCGCGCACGGCGCCGCCGTGATCGCGGCCGACGACGAGACGCTCGCGCGGATGGCCGGTTCGGCGGCGCGCCATCAGGGCGTCGTCGCGCTGGTCCGCGAATATCAATACGCCGCGTTGGAAGACGTTATCGCCGGCGGACGGGACCCGCTGGTGGTGATCGACGGCGTGACCGATCCGCGCAATCTGGGCGCGATTATCCGTTCCGCCGAATGCGCCGGCGCGGGCGCGGCGATTGTCGCGCGCGATCGCACCGTCGGCGTCACGCCCGCCGCGATCAAGGCGTCGGCGGGAGCGTGGGCGCATCTTCCGATCGCGCGCTGCGGCAACGTCGCGCGGACGCTCGAGACGCTGAAGGAGGCGGGCTACTGGATCGTCGCGCTGGCGGCCGACGGCGACGTGGCGATTTACGATCTCGATACCACGCGCCGGCTCGTTTTCGTGGTTGGATCGGAAGGCGCCGGAGTCCGCGGAATCGTGCGCAAACACGCCGACTTCGTCGCGCGAATTCCGATGCGCGGACGGATCGAGTCGCTCAACGTATCGGTGGCGGCGGCGATCGCGCTGTTCGAGGTCGCGCGCCGCCGCGCCGCGGCCACGCCGCCCGCCGCGTCGTGAACCCGTCGCGGGGCTGGATCGCCGCGCGCGCGCATCCGCGGATCGTGCTCGCGATCGCGCTGGCGCTGGGAGCCGCGATTCGCTTCTGGCGGCTCGGCGCGGACGAGATGCTGCGGCCGGAAGCGGCGGCATGGAGCGCCGCGATCGCGCCGGGGCCGCGCCGCGTATTCGAACTTGGTCTGCACTACGACGCCGGCAAGCTGAGCCTCTACGATTTGGCGCTGCATTACTGGATCGCCGCGTTCGGTCAGGGGGTCGCCGCGATGCGCTCGCTGTCGGCAATTCTCGGCACGGTCGCGATCGCGCTGCTGTTCGTCGCGATCCGCGAGATCTTCGCATCCCTGCGCGACTCCGATCCGTCGGCGGCGGATGCCGCTGCCGGCGAACTCGCCGGCGCTTACGCGGCGCTGCTGTTCGCCTCCAACTTTCAGATGGCGGCGATGGCGCGCATCGTGCGCATGTATCCGTTAATGCTGGCGCTGATGCTCGCGCAGGTCTGCTTCTTCGTCCGCGCGCATCGGCGAGCCGCTCCGATGAATTATATCGCGGCGGCGATTTTTGCCGCGTTGGCGGTCGCCGCCAACGACACCGCAATTTTTTTCTTTGTCGCCGAGGCGTTGTGGCTGGCCTATCCGCGATGGCGCCAGGCGCGCCGCGCCAACCAACCGCGGCTCTCGACCGTCCGTCCGGCGCTGTCGCTGGCGCTCGCCGCGCTGATTTTCGCGCCGCTCGCCGCGGTCGCGTGGCGCAGCGGCTACGGCGCGTTCGAACACGGCGCGATGGCCTGGGTTGAGCCGCGCCCGCCGTGGTGGCCGATCGACGCGCTGCGCGGGATGACCGGCAACGCCGCGTTCATCCCGATTCTGGCGCTCGCCATCTGGGGGATGTGGATCGAATGGAGCCGCGCGCGCCGGGCGATGGTGCTGATGCTCTGCTGGTTCGCGGTTCCGTTCGCCGCCGTGATCGCGATCTCATATACGGTCACGCCGCTGATGATGGAGCGGTACGTGCTCGCAAGCCTGGTTGCATTCCTCGCGCTGGCCGGCGTTGGGCTGGCGTCGATCCGCACGCCATGGCTGCGCGGCGCGCTGGCGACGCTGGTCGTGATTCAATCGCTCGCCCACATCCATCATCACTGGCGCAAGTCCGAGGATATCCAATGGCGCGAGGCGGCGGCCGTCGCGCGCGCCGTCGCGCCACGCGGCGCGCAAATCGCGGTGATGCCGCCGGACGAGCCGTTGTGGGTGGTGCGGTACTATCTGCCGGTGGAAGAACGATCGACAGCGGTGGGAGCGGATGCGCATTTCGGCGGGCCGGAGCGGCGATGGTCGTTCCGCTGCGGCGCCGAGCCGATCGCGATCGTCGAAACCGACCTGCCGCCCGACGCCTTCGCGGCGGTCCGCCGCTGCTATCCCCGAACGGTCGCCGACTTCCGCCGCGTCGCGGTGGTCGGACGCTAAAGTCGCGCGGGCGCGGCCGTTAACCGGCGCATCCGGCGCGCCGGCTCCGGCGTGGAGGGAGCGCGGCTTCAGAGATTGTTCTTGTAATCGTCCGCGACGGCGGCGTCGATTCGCCGTGCATCGTCGTCATTCCCGCCCATTTTGCCGGCGAGATATTTGCCGAAGGAGATTTTTTGCGCCTCCGGCCATTTATCATGACGCCACAATTCGGAGCGGATAAAAGCCTTCGCGCAATGGAAAAAGCATTCGCGTACGCGCACCTGAATCGCGATTTGCGCAGGCTTGCCGCGCGCCGCCAGCGTTGCGAGGATTTTCGGATCGGCGGTCAACTCCGCCGTCCCGTTGACGCGCAGCGTCTCGTTGGTTGGCGGAACGATAAACAGCATCCCGACGCGCGGATTGGCGAGGATATTCTCGAGGCCGAAGAGCAGCTTGTTGCCCTGGCGATCGGGAATCAGCAGGGTCGAACGGTCCACGACCTCGACAAAACCGGGCGCGTCGCCCTTGGGCGAAACGTCCTGATTGCCGGCGGCGTCGGCGGTGCCGAGCGCGAGGAACGGGGCGCGCCGGATGAAATCGATCGCGGCGTCGTCGAGTTCGGTCAGCAGCTTGAGCGGCGTGACGCGACTCGGCCGGCCCATCCGCGCACGTAACTGTTCGACGGTGATGATTCGGTAATCGGGCGAACTGTCCATGGTCCAGCGCCTCCCGCGACCGTTCAGGCTAGCCATTCGGCCCGCAAATCGAAAGAGCCGTGACGGCTACGTGCGGCGGCGCGGCAGCGGTCAGAAGTCGCGATCGATCTGTTCATCGATCAGGGTCGCGAGCGCGTCGCGATAGGGCGACGCGCCGAGCCGCGCGAGCAGGGCGCGGGCGGTGCGCATCTGCTCGGCGGCGAGACCGCGGCCGCGTTCGAGCAGCGCCGGGTCGCGCATCAGCGCCAGTGCGCGCTCGAAGGCGGGGCCGTCGAGCGCGGCGCCCGGATGGAAGTCACGCGGCTCCTGACCGTGATTGGCGCAAGCCAGCACGACCGGCAGCGAGAGCACTCCGGCGCGCAGGTCGGAGCCGACCGGTTTGCCGATTTTCTCCTCGGGGCCGATCACGTCGAGCAGGTCGTCAACCATCTGAAAGGCCAGGCCGAAGGCCTGCCCCAGCCGATCCATCGCGGCGACGGTCTCGCTGTCAACGCCCGCGAGATCGGCGGCGACGCGGCCGCCCGCGGCGAACAGCGACGCGGTCTTGCGCCTGATCACGCCGAGATAATTCTCGAGCGTGGCGCCGCCCGCCTGCCGCATCCTGCTTTCCATTACTTCGCCTTCGGTGAGTTCGATACAGGCCTGGGCGGCGACGCGCACCAGCCGCTCCTCGAACCGGCCGCATAGCTCGAACGCCCGGCAGAACAGGAAGTCGCCGGCCACCAGCGCCGGCGCGAAGCCATAGCGGGCGAAGGCCGAGGGCTTGCCGCGCCGGAGCAGGCCGCCGTCGATGATGTCGTCGTGCAGCAGGGTGGCGGAATGGATCAGCTCGAGCGCGATCGCGGCGTCGATGGCGTCGTCGATTTTACCGTCGGGGCCGCCGCAGGCCCGATAAATCAGCAGGATGAACAAGGGACGCAGCCGCTTGCCGGCGCCCGCGACCAGGTAATGACAGATTTCGCCGATCAGCGCCTCGTTCGAGTTGAGCAGGCGCGTCAGTTTGTCTTCGGCGGCGGAGAGCTCGGCGCGCACCAGATCGGCGGGATTGGCGAGGGCGGTCGAAAGCGCCGGGGCGGCGCCTGATGGTTGCGGATTTTTCACCAGTTTCGCCTAGCGGAAAAGATCGGACGCCGCCGGCCGAATCAGCGCCCGGGCGCTGCCCGCCGCGGGCCGGTAGCGATAGCCGCGCACGAGCACGGCGGGCGTCGCGCCCGCCTTCGGCATCAGCAGGCCGGCGGCGGCGGCGAGTTCGTCGGCCGCGGCGATCACCGTGTGATGCAGCTCGCGTCCGCCGAGGTCATGGCTGCCGCGCAAATCCAGCATCGGGTCCATCCCGGCCACGCCGATACAGACTTCGGTGAGACCGTCGCGCCAGGGACGGCCGAAGGTGTCGGTGATCAGCACCGCCAGATCGACCCCGCACAGCTCCTTGAGCGCGGCGCGCAGCCGCGCGGCGGAGGCGTCGGGGTCCTCGGGCAGCAGGATCGCGCGATCGTCCTCGAGGCTGTTGGATTCGTCGATCCCGGCGTTGGCGCAGACCCATCCGGGGCCGGTCTCGACGATCAGGACGCCGTTGTCCATCCGCACGATCCGGCTGGTCTGGCGCAGGACGAGTTCGACCGCGCGCGGATCCTTGTCCCAGCGGGCGGCGAAACTGCGCGCCAGCGGCGACGGTTCGATCGCGGCCAAATCGACCATGCGGCCCTCGGCCTTCGAGACGATCTTCTGGCACACGACGAGAATATCGCCGGGCTGGAAGCGCAGTTCCATCCGTTCGGCGGCATGGACGATCAGCTCGGCCAGATTGTCGCCCGGGATGACCATTGGGAGGCCTTCAATCGCGGTGAGCGTAAGCGACGCCATGGGGAAAACAGATTACACGCTCAGCGCGCGCGTCACCACGTCCGCCAGCGCGGCGGCGCGGTCCGGATCGGACATGATCGTGTCAGTGGCGATCGCGCGCATCCCGAGCGCCCGGATCGGTTCAAGATAGCGATGGTCGACGACGTCGATGACGAACAATCCGGCGATATCGCGATAAAGCCGGGCGACGCCGAGCGGCGAAACCTCATGCCCGAGGCCGCGCATCATTTTGTCCGCCGGGCCCTTGATCGTCTTGCCGCCGACGATCGGGCTGATCGCCGCGACCCGATCGCTGACCGCGGCCAGCGCCTCGCGCACGCCGTCGAGCGCGAGAATTGGACCGATTGAAACGAACGGATTCGACGGCGCGATCACGATCGCGCGGGCGCGTTTGATCGCGCCGATCACGGCGGCGGTCGGCCGCGCGCTCCGGGCGCCGCGCAACTCGATTTTTTCGACCGCGCCGCGCGCGCGTCCGCGCACGAAATATTCCTGAAACGGGATCGCCGGGCGCCCTTTGAGCTTGACGAAGGTCCGTACCGGATCGTCGCTCATCGGCAGGATCGTCGCGCCCGCGCCGAAGCGTTCCGCCAGCTCCGCCGTGACCCGCGTCAGCGCGGCGCCCTGGGCGATCCGTTCGGTGCGGTACAGATGAGTCGCGAGGTCGCGATCGCCAAGATTGAACCACGGCTTGCCATAGAGCCGCCCCAGCGCTTCGAGGGCGTGGAAGGTTTCACCCTCCAGTCCCCATCCGTTGGCCTGATTGACGACGCCCGCGAGCGTGTAAATCACGGTGTCGACGTCGGGCGAGACGTGCAGGCCGTAAAAGCGCTCGTCGTCGCCGGTGTTGACGACGACGGCGAGCTGGCGCTGATCGATCCGGCGGGCCAGGCCGCGCAGGAACTTAGCCGCACCCACTCCCCCCGCCAGCGTGGTGATCAGCGGGGAGCGGGGTCGGAGCGATTGGCCGCGCGCCATTGGGAGCCTTTCTGCCGTAAAGTTTCTTGTAGAGCGTGGTCCGCTCGACGGGGACGCGGCCGGCCGCGCGCGCCAGGTCCTCGATCAGGTCCACCGGGACGAACTCGCCCGCCGTGCCGCCGGCCAGCGCGGTGATGCTCTCCTCCATCAGGGTGCCCGAGAAATCGTTGCATCCGGCCTTGAGCGTGACGGCGGCGAAATCGACGCCCAGCTTCACCCATGAGGTCTGGATGTTGTCGATCAGCCCGCGCAGGAAGAGCCGCGCGAAGGCGTACATCCGGAAGTCGGGAAGTCCGAGGTCGGACGGCCGCACCAGGCCCTTGCGGTAAAGCACGGTGTTTTCGTGAATGAAGCGCAGGGGCACGAATTCGGTGAAGCCGCCGGTGCGCTTCTGGATCGTGCGGATCAGATCGAGATGGTTGACCACCTGGCGCGGGCTTTCGATATGCCCGTACATGATCGTCGAGGTGGTCGGCACGCCGAGTTCATGCGCGGTGGTGATGATATCGACCCAGGCGGCGACGTCGACCTTCTTGTGGCTGAGGATTTCGCGCACGCTGTCGTCGAGGATTTCCGCCGCCGTGCCCGGAATCGAACCGAGTCCGGCGTCGCGCAGCATCGCGATATACTCCCGATACTCCATCCGCGTGCGCCGCGCGCCGTACATTATTTCCATCGGCGAGAAAGCGTGGACGTGGATCCGCGGATACCGCGCCTTGATCGCGACCAGCAGGTCACGGTATTTCAGCGCCGGCATGTCCGGATTGATTCCGCCCTGCATGCAGATTTCGGTGGCGCCGCGCGCGATCGCGTCGCCGACCTTGGCGAGAATCGTTTCGTCCGAATGATCATAGGCGTCGGATTCCCATTTCTGGCGCTTGAAGCCGCAGAACTGGCAGCCGACGAAGCATATGTTCGTGAAATTGATATTACGATTGACTACGTAAGTGACTTCCTCGCCGGCGTCCTCGGCGCGCGCGAGGTCGGCGGCCTTGACGACGGCGCGCAGGTCGTCGCCCTCGGCGGTATAGACCAGCAGGCCCTCCTCGGGCGTAAGTTCGCCGTAATCGAGCACTTTCAGCAGCGCCGCGCGGATCGCGCCCGACGCATGGTTCATCAGGACATTGAGCGGCGTCGCCTCGATATCGTCGGCGAACGCGCGCATCTGTTCGAGGTTCACGTTTCAACCTCCGCGGCAGTCCGATCGCTGAGCCGGTCGAGCGCCGGCCGGAGCGCCGGATCGACCCACTCGTCGTTGATGAATTCGGGATAAATCGCAAGCCGCCGTTTTAGTTGAAAGCCGGCCCGCGCACAGCGTTCCCGCAGCCGCTCCAGATGCGGCCAGGGAGCCTCGGGATTGACGTAATCGCGGCTGAGCGGCGAGATCCCGCCCCAATCGTTGATTCCCGCCGCGAGGAACAACTCGATCTCGTGGGGCGAAAGATTCGGCGGCGCCTGCACGTTCATCGCGCCGCCCAGCACCAGCCGCGCGGTCGCGATCGCCCGCGCCATCTCGAGCGCGCCCGGCTCCGGCGCGTCCTCGAGCGGCAGTCCCGGCTTGGCGCGGAAGTTCTGGATAATCACTTCCTGGATCTGGCCGTGGCGCTCATGGCTCGCGCGAATCGCGAGCAGGCTTTGCGCGCGCTCGGCGGGGGTATCGCCGATTCCAATCAGGATTCCGGTCGTGAACGGGATCCTGAGCTCGCCCGCCTCGTCGATCATCTTCAGCCGCACGGCGGGATCCTTGTCCGGGGCCCATTGATGCACCCCGCCGCGCGCCCGCAGCCGCGGCGAGACGCTCTCGAGCATCAACCCCATGCTGACGTTGAGCGGACGCAGCAGCGCCATCTCGGCGCGCGTCATGATTCCGGCGTTGGTATGCGGCAGCAGGCCCGCGTCGAGCGCCGTCTCGCAGGCATGCGCGACATGCTCGATCGTGCCGCGCGCGCCGAGCGTCATGAGCGTCTCGCGATACTCCTTGAACGCCAGTTCCGGCTTGTCGCCGAGGCACATCAGCGCCTCGATACATCCGAGCTCCCGGCCGCGCCGCGACCATTCGGCGACTTCCGCCAGCGTCATGGTCCACGCGCCGGGATCGTCCGGATCCTTGCGGAAGGTGCAGTAGCTGCAGCGGTCGCGGCAGAGATTCGTAATCGGCAGGAAGACCTTGGGCGAGAAAGTGACGGTACGCCCCTTGGCGCGATCGCGCAGTGCGGCCGCCGCCGCCATCAAGCGCGGCAGTTCGGCGTCGGCGCACTCGATCAGCGCGATCGCGTCGGCTTCGCCGAGTCGTTCGCCGCCGAGCGCGCGCGTCAGGATTCCGCCGATCGGGTCGGCTCGCGCCGAAATTGATTCCGCCTGCGCCATTCTAATCCAGCGCCCCTTATAAGCCATCGAATTGGCAGAGGCAACCTGACGCCGGCCGGCCGCGCCGGAGCGGCGAAAATCCAGCAAATTTGTCGTCCGGGTGACCTGATTCGCCACGTCGCGGCCGATTGGGGCGCGCCAACAGCTTGGGCATCGCGGCCGATTCCGTGTAGGATCATTTTATCCGGGAAATCCTCTTCGCCACGGAGAGTCGCTGCGATGGCTCATGCCCAAACTGCGGCCGCCTCGTCCGAGACCGGCGCGCGCGTCGAATACGAACTGCAGCTTTACTATTGGATGAAGCTGATTCGGGCGTTCGAGGAGCGCGTCTCGCGGCTGCATCGCCAGAACAAGATTCTCGGCGGCGTCTATTCCGGCGCCGGGCAGGAGGCGGTCGTCACCGGCGTATGCGCGCCGCTGCGGCCGGGGGATTTCGTCGCGCCGCTGCATCGCGATTTGGGCGTTTTTCTGGTGCGCGGCGTCGAGCCGGGCCGCCTGATGGCGCAGTTGATGGGCAAGGAGACCGGATTGTCGCGCGGCAAGGATTCGTTCCTTCATGGCGGCGATCTCGAGCACGTTATCTTTGGGTCCACCTCGATGCTCGGTTCGTCGCTGCCGGTCGCGGCCGGCGCCGCGCTCAAGTTCCAGATCAAGAAGGAAGCGCAAGTCGCCGTCGCCTTTTTCGGCGAGGGCGCGTCGTCGCGCGGCGACGTGCACGAGGCGATGAACTTCGCCGGCGTGCGCAAGCTGCCGGTGGTCTTCGTATGCGAAAACAATCGCTACGCCTATTCGACTCCACTGGAAAAGCAGATGGCGATCGAGAATGTCGCCGACCGCGCCGCCGCCTACGGCTTCAAGGGCCACGTCGTCTCCGGCAACGACCTGCTCGCCGTCGTGCAGTTGGCCGAACGGGTGATTCGGCGCGTGCGCGAGGGCGGCGGTCCCGAGCTGATCGAATGCAAAACCTATCGCTACCGCGGCCATAGCGAGCATGACGCCGCGCTCTATCGCGATCAGGAAGAGCTGCTCGAATGGCAGAGCCGCGACCCGATTCCGCAATACGAGCTCTATCTCGAAAAGAAAGGCCACGACTTGAAGCGTATCCGCGCGGAGATCGACGAGCGCACCCGCGCGATCCTGCAGCAGGCGGTCGAATTCGCCGAGCAAAGCCCGGCGCCCGCGCCCGAGGAGGCGCTCGAGGATCTCTACGCGCCCGGGCCGATGAATCCCGCGAGCAACGGCCGGTCCTGAACCGAGGCGCAGCCGATGGAAGTCACCTATCTCGCCGCGATCAATCAGGCCCTGCATGAGGAGATGCGCCGCGATGAAAACGTCTTCGTGATGGGCGAGGATGTGGCCGAACTCGGCGGCGCCTTCAAGGTCACCGACGGATTGCTCGCGGCGTTCGGCGCGGACCGCGTGATCGACACGCCGATCGCCGAGGCGCTGATCGTCGGCGCCGGCGTCGGCGCGGCGATTCTCGGAATGCGTCCGGTGGTCGAGATGCAGTTCGGCGACTTCATCTCGTGCGCCTTCGACCAGATCGTCAACACCGCGGCGACGCTCCGCTATCGTCATGGCGGACGCGCCTCTTGTCCGATCGTGATTCGCGCGCCCTCGGGCGCGGGCGTGCATGGCGCGCTGTTCCATTCGCAAAATCCCGAGGCGTGGTTCACCCGCGTTCCCGGCCTCAAGGTCGTCGCGCCGGCCACCGCCTACGACGCCAAGGGGTTGCTGAAGAGCGCGATCCGCGACGGTAATCCGGTCGTCTACTTCGAGCACAAGCGGCTTTATCGCAGTATCCGCGAAAATCTGCCCGACGGTGATTTCACCGTGCCGATCGGCGTCGCCGAAGTGCGCCAGGCCGGCCGCGACCTTTCGATCATCACCTACGGCGGCACGCTGCATCAGTGCCTCGACGCCGCCCGGATCGTGGCGAAAGAAGATGGTCTCGCGGTCGAAGTGCTCGACCTGCGCACCCTCCTGCCGCTCGATCGCGAGGCGATTCTCGCGACCGCGCGCAAGACCGGCAAAGTGCTGGTCGTGCACGAGGATCGTTTGACCGGCGGGATCGGCGGCGAGGTCGCGGCGATTATCGCGGAGCACGCCTTCGAGTCGCTCGACGGCCCGGTCCGGCGCGTCGCCGCGCTCGATACGCATAACGGCTTCAGTCCGCCGCTCGAAGAGTTCATCCTGCCCAACGCTAACAAGATCGTTGACGCGATCCGCGGTCTCGCCGCCTACTGACGCAATGCCGATCGATGTGAACATGCCGCAGATGGGCGAGAGCGTCGTCGAGGGAACGATCACGAAGTGGCTCGTGCGCGAGGGCGAAAGCGTCGCCGAGGATCAGCCGCTATGCGAAATTTCGACCGATAAGGTCGATACCGAAATTCCCGCGCCGGCCGCCGGCGTGATTGTGCGCCTGGTCGCCGCCGAGGGCGAGACTTTACCGGTCGGCGCGCTGATCGCCGCGGCCGAGCCGGCGGGCGTCGCCGCGCGACCCGCCGCGCCGCCGCAACCCGCGCCGGTCAGCGCTCCGTCACCCGCGCGCGCGGTCGT
>JAJXYM010000424.1 GCA_021780585.1 Deltaproteobacteria bacterium | reverse complement strand
GGCTGCCGGGTCAACGGACCGGGCGAGACCGACGACGCGGATCTGGGATTGTGGTGCGGTCCGACGACGGTCAATCTGAAGCGCAAGTCGGTGAAGCTCGGCAATTTCAAGTATGACGACGTGCTGCCGCGCCTGAAGGCCGAAGTCGATCGCCTGATCGCCAACCGCTCCGCCACGGCGAATTAAGCCCTGACCGGCGTTTTCCGGACGAGCATCATCGCTGGGCGGGGAGCCGACGGTCACTTCGAGAGGTCGTCGAGGAGGCGCTTGAGCAGTTTCTCGCGCTCCTGCAGCTTCGCGCGGAAGGCGCCGCTTTCGGTGCGCTCGATCTCCATCCGCAATTCCGCGAAGCAATTCTCCAGCACGAAGCGCAATTCCTCGGCGTCTTCAGGCGTCAGTTCCAGCGTGAGCATCGCGAGTTCCTCCCGATCATTGACGCTGATCGATCGTTGAACCGGGCCACGGCGATCGTCAAGGAAATGACCGCGGGGGCGCGATCAACGGTCCTTGCTCGCGAGCGAATCTGACGGCGGAATTCCGCTTAATCCAGACGATCCGAGCGGAGGAACGGCGTCAATACCGGGTCCTGCCGTATCGTTTCGCCGGGCGCGACGATGCGGACCGCGGTGAGCGCCCGCGTAATCGCGATATACATCCGGCTTGCGCGGCGATTACTCACCAGATTGAGATCTGTGACGATAATCGCCGGGCGCTCGAGTCCTTTGAAGCGCAGAAAGGTGTCGTCGATAATCTCGCGATCCGCGTTCGGGTCGTCAGCCTTAACGAGTCGATGGGCGCCAATTCGTTCCATGCCAAACGTGCGCGCGCCGCTCTGGCCGCGCACCGAAACGATAGCGATTTGGTGCGGAGCGAATCCCGCCGATCGGAGCTTGCCGATTTCATTGGCGATCCGATCGGGAACTGAACTTTCGCTGGGACACTGAACAATACCGATCGTGTCGGCGGCCATGCCGTCGCGAATCACCTCCTCCGTCAATTTGAGATTGACGGGGTCGCGATAACCGTCGGCCAGCGCCATGATCGCGGGGGCGCATCGATGGCTGTACGGCAACTGGAGATTCAGGACATCGCCGGCGGCGAGCCGGCGCGGAAGCGTACGGTCGTCCCAAAAGTGCTGCGCCGGATCGTGGAAAACCCACAGGCGCTTGTCGCGAGCCAGTTCAAAGACGAGTTCCCAATCAATATCCGAAAGATCCTGAGCCTCGTCGACGATCACGGTTTCCCAATCCCGCGGGGTTCGCGGCACGATGTCCGCGGCGACCTGGAAAGTCAGCTCGCGCCATCCGGGCTGATCGGTCGGTTCCTTCAAAGCGGGGGTGGCCGCGCGCATGAGGTCGAGCGCGAATTGACCGACCGTCGCCATCCGCACCTTCGTCGTCGCGAGCGTCCGGCGCAACCATTCGGCCAAGGCCCGCGTGAAACATAGCATGAGCACGCGCTCGCCTTTGGCCGCAAACCGCGTCGCCGCTTCGCGGGCGATCAGAGTCTTGCCGCTTCCGGCGCCGCCCTCGATCAGCAGGTTCGTGTTACGCTCGACCATCTGGAGGATACGCATCTGCTCCGCGTCAAGGTTGGCGCGGTCCGACTCCTCCACGGCGCTGCGCATGCCGAGCTTGAGCGCGCCGATCCAGGTGTCGCCCCAAAGATGATACAGGCGCTCCAACCATTGTCCGCGGGGCCGGCGCGGCGGCGGTAGCGCGCGTTCAAGCAGGGACTTGAGCCGCTCGTCCAGCCAGGGCAGGTCCTGTTTGCCAATGGTGGTGTCGTGCAGATCGCTCTGGCTCGGCGGGGTATCGAAAGCGACGTCGGGAAAACACGTTGCGACGCCGCAGGCCGGAAGCGCGCAGCCGTCGCGGCCGAGTCTGTGGTTAAGCTTTTCGAGGAAACCATAGGCCTGATCGCGCGGCGCGCGCTCCATCGCGCGGCCGTTCTGGAACCATCGCCCGTCTCTTTGCTCGATCAGGCCGCCCTTGACTTCGAGCACGAGGACTCCGCGCTCGGGGTTGGCAATTACGAAATCACCCTCGCCGAAGACGCCGTCGTCCTCCATCAGGCGCAGCGAATGCCATGCGTACCATCCGGCGGGCAGATGCGCCTTGAGGGCGTCGTATAGCGCGATCTCAGCGTGAGATTCGGTGCTTCGCGGCCTTTCGCGCGGATAGACTCCGGGCTGCGGTTTCATCGAAGATGACGACCTGCCGCGGTTCCCGTCGAGCGTTCGATCATCGTCGCGGATCTCGGGGCGAATTCAGCGGATTGCCTTGATCGATCGCAGGTGGGCGAGTTCCTCGGCGGTGTAGCCGAGCGCGGCGAGCACGTCCGCCGTATGCTCGCCGACCAGCGGCGGACGCGACGGCTGGCCGGGAGTCGCGCCGAGCTTGACCGCGAGGCCGGCGGTCTTGAATTCGCCGAGCGCCGGATGCGCCATCTTCAGCAACAGTTCCCGCGCGGCGGCCTGCGGATGGTTGAACATCTCCTCGATCGTCAGAATCGGCCCGGACGGGATGCCGGCGTCGTTGAAGCGATCGATCCAGTATTGCGCCGGATGGTCCTTGAGCGCGGCGTTGATCTCGGCCGTCAGCGCGTCGCGATTCTTGATCCGATGGCCGAGCTTGTCGAAGCGCGGATCGGCGGAAAGTTCCGGCCGGCCGATCGTCTTGACGAACGTGCGCCACATCGCCTCGTTCCCGACCGCGATATTGAACGGCCGATCGGCAGCCATATGGACGCCGTGCGGCGACGACAGCGGATGGTGATTGCCGGCCGGACCGGGCGTTTTGCCGGTGTCGAAATAGATTCCCGCCGACCAGCTCAGGATACTGACGATCGCCTCGAGCAATGAGGTTTCGACCTTCTGGCCGCGGCCGGTGCGATGGCGCGCTTCGAGCGCGAGCAGGATGCCCTGGGCGGCGAAGATGCCGCCGAGCAGATCGCAAATCGCGATACCGACGCGCATCGGTCCGCTCTCCTTCGTCCCCGTCACGCTCATCAGGCCGGAAAAACCCTGCGCGATTTGGTCGAAGCCGGGAGTATCGCGCATCGGACCGCTCGCGCCGAAGCCCGAGATCGAGCAGGCGACGAGGCGCGGATTGCGCGCGGCGAGCGCCTCGTAGCCGAAGCCCAACGCCTCCATCACGCCCGGCCTGAAGTTGTCGATCACAACGTCGGCGGTATCGAGCATCCGATTCAGGACGGCGCGCCCCTCGGCGGTCTTGGTCGAAATCTGGACGCTTTTTTTCGAGCGGTTGGCGCTGAGGAAGAAATAACTGTCCTTGCCGCTGTAATCGCCCATCTCGCCGCGGGCGCCCTCGACCGGCTCAACCTTGAGGATTTCGGCGCCGTAATCGCCGAGAATCTGGGTGCAGAAGGGACCGGCGAGATAACGGGTGAAATCGACGACCTTGATTCCGCTGAGCGGAGGATTTTCAGGCATGGCCAACTCCTGGGTCG
>JAJXYM010000351.1 GCA_021780585.1 Deltaproteobacteria bacterium | reverse complement strand
CAAAATGAGCGGCGACGATTCCAGCCGCCACCAGGGCAACTCCCAATAGGGCGTCATAGAAGGCCAGCCAGGCTAGTACCATCGTCGTCTCCGTCGTCGGCTGGCGCGAGATGCACCCGCGCCCAGTATAGTTGGTTACAGGATGCGCCGGGTGATTACAAAGCCCCGCCCGTGCCGTCCCGAGGCGTCCCAAGCGTCACCGGCGCGTCCAAATTGCGGCAGCTTAACCGCTCGGATAGTCTAATTCGTTACCGCGCCGGCGACGGCGCCATTGGTTCTATCGATGAACACGACCGCCCAGCGTATCGCCGCACTTCGCGACCTGCTCACCCGCCGCATCGTCCTGCTCGACGGCGCGACCGGCACCTCGATTCAGGGCATGAATCTGCACGCGAGCTACTTCGGCGGTCCGCATCTGGACGGCTGCAACGAAAACCTCGTCAGCACCAGCCCGGACCGGATCCGCGAGCTGCATCGCGGCTTTCTCGCGGTCGGCGCGGATATAATCGAAACCAACAGCTTTGGCTCGACTTCGATCGTCTTAGCCGAATATGAACTGGCCGACCGGGCGCGCGAACTCAACCGCCTGGCCGCCCGCATCGCGCGCGAGGAGGCGGACGCCGCCGCGACTCCCGAGCGGCCGCGCTTCGTCGCCGGCTCGATGGGGCCGACGACGCGCAGTATCTCCGTGACCGGCGGCGTGACTTTCGACGAGCTGGCGGCGGCGTATCAGGAACAGGCCGAGGGGCTGATCGAGGGCGGCGTCGATCTGTTGTTGCTCGAAACCGTGCAGGACTCGATCAATTGCAAGGCCGGCCTGATCGGTATCGACCGCGCGCTCGAGGCGACCGGCAGCGCCGCCGGCGTCGCGATTTCGGGCACGATCGAAGCGATGGGGACGCTGCTGGCGGGACAGGATATCGAGGCGTTTTACGCCACGTTTGCCCATCGCGATTTGCTCTGGATTGGCCTCAATTGCGCGACCGGCCCGGATTTCATGACCGACCATCTGCGCACCCTGGCCGCGATTTCGCGCTTTCCCGTCGCCTGCGTGCCCAACGCCGGATTGCCTGACGAGGAGGGCTGCTACAACGAAACGCCCGACACGCTGGCGCACAAGCTCGAACGCTTTATCGCGAATCGATGGGTGAACGTGGTCGGCGGATGCTGCGGGACGACGCCCACCCATATCGCCGCCCTCGCCCGGGTCGCCAGCGCCGGCGCACCGCGCGAAATCACCGCGCCGCGCCGTTCGATCGTCACCGGTATCGAGGCGCTGGTAATCGAGGACGACGCCCGGCCGATAATCGTCGGGGAACGCACCAACGTGCTCGGCAGCCGCAAGTTCAAACGGCTGATCGGCGCGGGCAAGTTCGAGGAGGCGGCGGAAGTCGGCCGGCTGCAGGTGCGACGCGGCGCCCATGTGCTCGACGTCTGCGTGCAGGACCCCGACCGCGACGAAATTGCGGACATGGCGGCGCTGCTCGGCCCGCTGGTCAAGAAGATCAAGGCGCCCCTGATGATCGACACGACCGATGCGCGCGTGATCGAGGAATCGCTCAAGCGCACGCCCGGCAAGTCGATTATCAATTCGGTCAATCTCGAGGACGGCGAAGAGCGCTTCCGGCGGATCGTGCCGCTCGCGCGCCGCTATGGAGCCGCGCTGGTCGTCGGCTGTATCGACGAGGACAAACAGCAGGCGCAGGCGGTCACGCGCGATCGCAAGCTTCAGATCGCCGAGCGTTCCTATCGCCTGCTGACCGAAAATTACGGCGTCGCGCCGGAGGATATCATCTTTGATCCGCTGGTCTTTCCGGTCGGCACCGGCGATCGCAACTATATCGGCTCGGCGGTCGAGACAATCGAAGGTATCCGGCTGATCAAGGCCGCGATGCCGCTGGCGAAGACCGTGCTCGGCATCTCGAACGTGTCGTTCGGACTTCCTGAAAGCGGACGGGAAGTGCTGAACTCGGTGATGCTCTATCATTGCGTGCAGGCCGGATTGGACCTCGCGATCGTCAATTCCGAAAAGCTCGAACGCTATCCGTCGATTCCCGAAGAGGAGCGGCGGCTGGCCGAGGACCTGCTGTGGAATCGCGGCGACGATCCGATCGCTGCTTTCGCCGCCTATTTCCGCGAGAAAAAGGCCAAGCCCACCCATGCCGAGCGCAAATCGATGCCGCTCGACGAACGGCTCGGCCTCTATATCCTCGAAGGCTCGAAAGACGGCCTGATCGAAGACCTCGACGAGGCGCTCCAGACCCGCTCGCCGCTCGAAATTATCAACGGCCCGCTGATGGCCGGGATGGACGAAGTCGGGCGCCTGTTCAATGCGAATCAGATGATCGTCGCCGAGGTGCTGCAATCGGCCGAAGCGATGAAGGCCGCTGTGGCCCATCTTGAGCCGTTCATGGACAAGGCCGAGGGTCTCAACAAGGGCACTATCCTGCTCGCGACCGTCAAGGGCGACGTGCACGATATCGGCAAGAACCTGGTCGATATCATCCTGAGCAACAACGGCTACCGCGTCGTCAATCTGGGAATCAAAGTCCCGCCCGAGGAATTGATCCGCGCCTGCGAGCAGCATCGCCCGGACGCGATCGGCCTGTCCGGCCTGCTGGTGAAATCCGCCCAGATGATGGTCGTGACGGCGCAGGACCTCAAGACCGCGGGCGTGCGCTGTCCGATGCTGGTCGGCGGCGCGGCGCTCTCCGCCCGCTTCACGCGGCTCAAGATCGCGCCCGAATACCAGGGACTGGTCGCCTACGCCAATGACGCGATGCAGGGTCTCGATCTCGCGAATCAACTGATGGATCCGCAGCGCCGCGAAGCGCTGGCGGTGTCATTGGAGCGCGAGAGTGAACGGATGCGCAGTGCGGCGGCGAAGGCGAGCGCCGGTCCTCATGTTGCGGCGCGGCGCGGTCCGGCGATCGTGTATGAGGGGCCGATTCCGGAACCGCCCGACCTGAAGCTGCATCTGATTCGCGGCTACGACCTCGAGGAAATCCTGCGCTACGTGAATCCGGTGATGCTCTACACGCGCCATCTCGGATTTCGCCACTTCGAACAGGCGCTCGCCGACGGCGAGCCGAAGGCGCTCGAACTCAAGGCGGCGGTCGACGCGGTCGAGGACGAGATGCTGGCGCGGCCGGACATTTCCGCGCGCGCGGCCTACCGCTTTTTCCCGGTCCATTCGGACGGCGACCGCACCCTGATGGTCTATGCGCAGGACGGACGGCGCGTGCTCGAAACCTTCACTTTCGGCCGCCAGTCCGACGCCCCTGGACTCTGCCTTGCGGATTACGCCACGCCGGCGGCCTCGGGCCGTCAGGACTATCTCGCGATGATGGTGACGACGATCGGCGACGGCGTGCGCGCGCTGGCCGAGGAATGGAAGGAGCGCGGCGACTATCTGCGCTCGCATATCCTGCAGGTGCTCGCGCTCGAAGGCGCCGAAGCGTTCGCCGAACTGATGCATGCGAAGATTCGGCGGATGTGGGGGATTGGCGATCCGGAAAATCTGACGCTCAAGGATCTGTTCCAGGCGCATTATCACGGCAAGCGTTTTTCGTTCGGCTATCCGGCCTGTCCGCGGCTGGAAGATCAGGCGCAGCTTTTCCGCCTGCTCGAAATCGAACAGAACGATCTCGGCGTGCGGCTGACCGACGGCTATATGATGGATCCGGAAAGCTCAGTCAGCGCGATCGTCTTCCATAATCCGCTGGCGAAATATTTCAGCCTCTCGCCGGGGGATATCGAAGCGCTCGACCGCGAACTCGCGTCGCCACCGATCGCTTCTGCCGCGCACGGTTGACCGCTCGCCGCCCGAGCCGGCACAGCGCTTCGTCCCGCCCAAAATCGTCAATCAGATTCTTTTCGCTCGACTGCACTATTGTGTCGAGCCGTCGCGCGTTTGTGGTTGCTCGCGATCCCGGTCAATCGCGGATTGCGGACCGAATTTGCGTAAGTCTCCACAATCGTGATACCTCGCCTGCTCAGCGACCGCATCATGATAATCCGTAATTGGTCTCTGGCGTTTCTGGCGGCGATTTCGCTCATGCTTGCGGCCGCATGCTCGACCGGGCAGGCGCCGACATCGTTTCAGCCGATGTTCCACACGCCGCTTCAGCTAAAGCTTTGTCCGCTACCCAACATCCCGCCGAAGAAGATTACGTCGGCTCCGGGATTCAAAGAATTCATCGTGACCGTCACGGACCGCTCCGGCAGGCCGATCGACGGCTTAAAAGAATCGGACTTTTCGCTTTCGATCGACGGGCGTCCCGTACCGATCAATTACTTCCGTACAAGCGACGGAAATTTGCCGACCGCGATTGCGATCGTGGTCGACAGCTCCGGGAGCATGAAAGACAAACTCTCGCTCGACAGCGGCGGCAAATTCGACACCGTTCGCGAGAAGCTTTCGGCAGCGGCGCCAAGGTTCCGTGCTTGCGACGAGCTTGCCGTCTTCACGTTTGGCGGGTCGCTCGATTCCAATTTTTTCTTTGGAATGAACAAAGTTCAAATCGCCGAGCCTTTCACGAGTGATTACCAGAGTGCTATTGCCAGCCTCAGTCAGGTTGAACCATATGGTCAGACGCCGCTTTATGATTCCATGCTTAGCGCCATTGCGGGACTTTCCTTTAGCAATTATCTCAACCGAACATTGCTGGTAATCACGGACGGTATGGATAACATGAGCAAGGCCAAATTGCGCGACGTTACATATGAGGCGCTCAGACATAATGTAACGATTTACGCGGTCGGAATTGGCAACTCTGCTGCAAAAAATCCGCTCGGTCTGCAATCTATTCGAGCAATGCTCGGCGTCAAACCGGATTCGTGGGTTGACGTAGAGGCGTTGACCAAAATGACGACCGAGACGGGCGGGCGTCTGTGGATAGTGAAACCGGCTCACGCGGATTCGGATCAGAAGATGGAAACGGCCCTGATGGACTTCACCAATTCAATCGGCCACGGCTATTCGATCGGAATTGTTGATGCCGAGAACAAACCGATCCGGATCACCGTCAAAGGTCATGCCGGAGCGGTCATTCACGCCCGCCCGTCCGGTATTATCTGACGCCTTGCTCTCCGCTTAACCTCGCGCCGGAAAAAAAATCGCCCGCGTATTCCTTCCGGCGGCGGATTAGGGATTCTTCGCCTGCGGCTCAGAATGACAAAAAGAAGCTTGACGCCTGAATTGTTTTCACGAGCGAACGTCATGAGGACATCCGCGCCTCAAAAAATTCACAAACTCTGAGTGGAGCGAGTCCGCGAACGGAGCCGAAGTGTCTGGCGCCTGGCGGCGCGCCGATCGGATCGATCTCAAAAGCGCCGCATGACCCCAAATAGTCATTCTCGGGCTTGGCCCGAGAATCCATCCGTCCGTCCGTCCGTCGGCCTGGCCAATAGTCATTCGCGGGCTTGCCCGGCGAATCCATATTGATGGATGCCCGGGTCAAGCCCGGGCATGACCAATAAGAGGGACTCGCAAATGCGCGCGGCTCCCCGCCCGTGCGCGGCGCGACTCGGCCCTCCCGGCCGCGGACACCGCCCAGTCTGTCATCCCGAGAGTTCGTGAAGTCTTCGATTTATCAAAAACAATTCCGCCGAGTTTACCCGGGCAATTTGCTCGAGTTTTGACCGAAAAGCGGAAAATTTCACAAACTCTGAGCGAAACGAAGAATCTCGATCCGCAAGGCGGATTTTGACGCTTTATCGAACCCCCCGCCTGCGCCGGCGGTCAGGTTGTGACGCCGCGCGCGGCGATCAAGAATCGTCGGTGGGCGCGGCGCGATGAATCGCTACGAGGAAATCCTGAGCCGTTTCTACGGCAACCGGCTGCTGTTCGGCGATCCGGCCGAGCCGGGCGTGATCGCGGTCGAACTCGCCTCAAATCGTGAGGTCGTGATCTATCGGCGGGTCGATGGCGCCGTGGCCGGCGAACGGCGTCCGATCCGGCTGTTCGTCTTGCTCGCCGATCCCGATTTGATGGCGGGCTTGCGCGGCGCGCATACGCTGACCGAACTCGACGGCGACTTCCGCTTCAAATATCTGGCCGAATTCGACGACGCCGACCTTCTCGAAGCCGCGCGGCGCCATCTGCGCCAGGCCAGCGGCAAGGCTGGCGGCGCGCCCGACGCGCCCTGGTTCGCGCTCACCGATCCGATCGAGCAGCATCTGATGCTGACCGGGATGACGCATTTTGTCGGGATGCGCTACGGCGACCTGCGCCGGATGCAGCTCGATATCGAAACGATCACCACGCCGGGTTTCGAGTTTCCGTCGGCGGCGCGCGAGGGCGACCGGATCGTCGCGATCGCGCTGCGCGATTCGGACGGCTTCGAGCGGGTGATTCGCGGCGACCAGATGGACGAGCGCGCGATGCTCGCGGAGCTGGTGCGGATCGTGCGCGAGCGCGATCCCGACGTGATCGAGGGGCATAATCTGTTCCGCTTCGATCTCGAATATATCGAGGAGCGCGCGCGGCGCTTGCGCGTGAAGCTCGCGCTCGGACGCGACGGCGGCGTAATGCGCGCGCGGGCCTCGCGCCTGCAGATCGCGGAGCGCACGATCGCCTATCGCCGCTACGATATCCGCGGCCGATCGATTATCGACACGTGGATCCTCGCGCAGCATTACGATATCGCGAGCCGCGAGCTGGAGGGCTTCGGCCTCAAGGAGCTGGCGGTTCATTTCGGGCTGGCGCGCGCGGACCGCGTCTATCTCGACGCGTCGCGAATGGCCGAGCATTTCGCGGAGCGGCCCGACGAAATGTTCGAGTACGCGCTCGACGACGTGCGCGAGACCGGCGCGCTGGCGGAAATACTGACGCCCAGCTACTTTATTCAGGCGCAGATTTTCCCCTATTCGCTGCAAAACGCGACGTTGCGCGGCAACGCGACGAAGATCGACGCGCTGCTGATGCGCGCCTATCTTGCGGCCCGCCATTCGATTCCGTCGCCGGCCGCGCCGAGCGAGGTCGCGGGCGGCTACACCGAAGTGCGGCGCGTGGGCGTCGCCCGCAACGTGCTCCATTGCGACGTGACTTCGCTCTATCCGTCGCTGATGCTCGAAGGGCGCCATGCGCCGGCCAGCGATCGACTGGGAGTTTTCATCCGGCTGCTCGAGGATTTGCGCGGCTTCCGGGTCGAAGCCAAGGCGGCGGCGCGCGAACTTGAAGGATCGGCGCGGCGCGATCTGGAGGCGCTGCAGCAGACGTTCAAAATTCTGATCAACTCGTTTTACGGCTATCTGGGTTTTTCACTGGGACATTTCAACGATTTCGCGCAGGCCAACGAAGTCACCCGCCGCGGCCGGGAGTTGATTCAACGCGCGGTCGCGGAACTGGAGAGTCACGGCGCCCAGGTGATCGAAGTCGACACCGACGGGATCTATTTCGTCGCGCCGTTCGCGCTCGACGACGAGCCGGCGGCGCATACGCTGCTCGACAAGATCGGCGCGGCGATGCCGCCCGGAATCCGGCTGGAGATCGACGGCCGCTATCCCGCGATGTTCTCGTACAAGATGAAGAACTACGTCCTGCTCGACGAGCGCGGCGAGATGACGGTGCGCGGCTCGGGCCTCAAGTCGCGCGGGCTGGAGCGCTTCCAGCGCCGCTTCATGGAGGCGATGTTCCGGCTGCTGCTCGCGGATCGGCGCGGCGAAATCGCGGCGCTATATGACGATTTCCGCGCGCGCATCGAGCGCCATGAAATCGGTATCGCGGAGCTGATGAAAACCGAGACGCTGCAGGACTCGCCCGCCGCCTATCGCGACAAAATCGGCGGCAAGCGGCGCAACGTCTCGGCCGCGTACGAGTTGGCGCTGCGCGCGGAGCGGCCGTATCAGAGCGGCGACCAGATTTCCTATTACGTGACCGGGCGCGGCGCGCGGGTGAAGGTCGCGGCGGCGGCGAAACTGGCGGCCGACCACGATTCGGCGAATCCCGACGAGAACGTAATCTACTATCAGGCGAAGCTTGCCGATCTCTACGAAAAATTCCGGCCCTTCGTCGAGCGCGACGGCCTCTTCGCGCCGGCGGTCGAAGCCGAAGCGGCGGCCGGACAGGCCGAAATTTTTCCCGCCGCCGGCGACAAGAACGCCGACTGAGTTCGACGCCCGCGCCGGCGTCAGCGTCAGGCGGCGGTCGCGGGTTTGCGCGCGCGGATAAACGCGCTCATGAACTTGTTATCGACGATCGGCGCGAGCTTTTCGGCGTCGAGCCCCGCCTGCGCGATTAGTTCGGCGGCGTCGGCCGCGCGATATACCCGGAACGGTTCGATCTCGATCGCCTCGAAGCCGGCGCGCGCGAGCCGGGCGCGATAGTCCGATTCCTCGAGCGCCCCCGCGACGCATCCGACCAGCAGTTCGACGCTGCGGCGGATCTCCGCGGGCATCGCGCCGCGCACGACGATATCCGACACGGCGATCCGTCCGCCCGGCCGCAACACGCGAAACGCCTCGGCGAGAACGCGATCCTTGTCGGTCGAAAGATTGATCACGCAGTTCGAGATAATCGTGTCGACCGAAGCGTCGGGCAGCGGGATATGTTCGATTTCGCCCTTGAGGAATTCCACGTTGGCGACGCCGGCCTTGCGCTGATTCTCGCGCGCCAGCGCCAGCATCTCGTCGGTCATGTCGAGACCGTAGGCCTTGCCGGTCGGTCCGACGCGGCGGGCGGAAAGCAAAACGTCGATGCCGCCGCCGGAGCCGAGGTCGAGCACGGTCTCGCCCGGCTTGAGTTCGGCCAGCGCCGTCGGATTGCCGCATCCGAGCGACGCGGCGAGCGCCTCCGGCGGGAGGTCGGCGGTTTCGCCGGCGGCGTACAGATTCGAGGTGATCGGGTCGCCGCATGACGACGACGCGCCCGTCCCGCAGCATCCGGACTTGCCTTGGGCGGCGCGGGTCGCCGCGCGCGCGTAACTGCCGCGAATCGTCTCGCGGATCGCTTCGTCGTTCGGTTCGATATCGTTCGGCTTCATCGCTGATCCTCGTCGCGCGGTCGCGCGGTAACGAAAAGATAATTCGATATTATTGGAAATGTCAACACTTTAACCGCGCCCGTCCGCGCGGCTCCGCGGGGCCATTGACATGCCGCGCGATTCCGGCAGAATCCGCGGCGGGGACATTCATTATGAGCGAAGCGCAAAAAGCGATCGACTGGAGCAAGGTCAAGGCCTTCGCCGGCCTGATGACCAACGACCTCGGCGCGGCGATGCAGGGCGCGCTGACCTATATCGGCGACCGGCTGGGAATCTTCAAGGCGCTGGCGGGGGCTGGCGCGGTGACGCCGGCCGAGCTGGCCGCGCGCACGGGCTTGAACGAGCGCTATCTGCGCGAATGGCTCGGCGCGATGACGGCGGCGCGCTATATCGACTACGACCCGGCGTCGGGGCGCTATTCGATGCCGCCCGAGCACGCCCTGATCCTGGCCGACGAAGAGTCGCAATTCTTCATGGGCGGCTTCATGCAGATGATCGTGCCGGAGGTCTCGATGGCGCCGAAGCTGCTCGAGTCATTCCGCACCGGCCGCGGCCTGCCGCAGAGCGAATATCCGCCGGAGGTCTTCGAGGCGATCGAGCGCGGCTCGGCGCCCATCTACCGCCATTCGCTGGTCCGCAAATGGCTGCCGGCGATGCCCGCGGTCGAGGCGCGGCTGCGCGAGGGGGCGGTCGCGCTGGACGTCGGATGCGGCAGCGGGCGCGCGGTAATCGCGATGGCGACCGCGTATCCGAACTCGCGCTTTCACGGCTACGACGCGCATCCGGGGTCGGTCGAGCGGGCGCGCGCCAACGCGGCGGCGGCGGGCGTGGGGGGTCGCACGCATTTCGAGGTCGTCGATTGCGCCAAGCTGCCGGCGGCGCAATTCGACCTCATCACCTGCTTCGACGTGATTCACGACTCGGTCGATCCGATCGGCCTGATGCGCTCGATACGCGGCGCGCTCAAGCCGGGCGGCGCCTTCCTGATGGTCGAGATGAACGTGTCGGGCAAAGTCGAGGAAAATGTCAATCCGCTGGGGCGGCTGATGTACTCGGCAAGCACGCTCTATTGCATGACCGTCTCACTGGCGCATAACGGCGCGGGAATCGGCGCGCTGATGGGCGAAGAACGGGCGCGCGCGCTGGCGGCCGAGGCGGGCTTCACGAGCTTCACGCGGCTGCCGGTCAAGGACGCCTTCTCCGCGCTGTACGAGCTGCGACCGTAACGCCATCGGCGGATCGCCGCGGCGCCGCGCGTCCCGGCGATCCGCCGATGGATGGCGCTATGCGTGCGGGTCGCGGCGCAAGGCCACGCTCGCTAGACAGCGTCGATTGGCGACGGTCGCCCGGGGATATCTTCAGCTATGCGTTCGTTCGTGCTATCTAGATTGGTCCGCCCGCGCGGGATGCTCGGGGCGTCGGAGCCACCCTAGCTCAGTCGGTAGAGCAGCTGATTCGTAATCAGCAGGTCGTCGGTTCGAATCCGACGGGTGGCTCCAGGATTATCTAGGTTTTGCAAAGGTTTTTCCGCCATCGACGCAAGTCGCGCCACTTCGGTCGGAATCCGAATAGACGCAGAATAGACGCCCGGACGGTTTTGGTCTAGCCGTTAGGGCGCGCGACTGACGCGTGGTTTGTCCGCACTGGTCGTTCCCTTCGCGAAGCAGGTGTAAATGCTCGGGCGCGTTAGAAATGCTGCAGCAGCTTGAGCGACTTGGCGCTCCGGCCTTGCGGCGATAGTGTCTGTGACCGAAATGGCGAGCAATCACGGTGGCGCTCACAATCGGTTTGGACATCACGGAATTCCGCCAGCGCGCCCGGTGCAGACCCTGCAGCATGCTACTAGGCTAGTGGAACCTAGTGCGCGATCGCCAAGCCAGGGAGGTACAGGGGATACCTTACCCCGGCACCCATTTTCGTTAGGCTGAGTTCCCTATCTTCCCCACCCCATGCAGTGAATGTCTCTTCCGATCGCGCTCATTTTTTCGAGGGCGTCCGTTGCAACGGAAAGATGCGGCTTGCAGATACCCGGAGCACGCTATGGGTCGCCTTGTTCACGTCATCCGAATGCAATCTTGCCGCTTGGCTTGGCTCTCGGAAGGCGAATTTCGGCGAGAAGCTTCGGACATCACTTTAGGGGCCGCCAAGAATAGCGGTTTGCGGCCGCCACCTCGCAAGATTTCCATCGACGCCGAACACAAAAATCATCCTTGGTGTGGGCGGAGGCGGGCGCGCTACGATGGCGTCATGTGTGGGCGCTTTACCCTGAGCCGGCGCGACGGACGCTCGCTCGCGGCCGAGCTCGGCGTCGCGGAAGATTCCTTTGCTGATTACCATCCGCGCTACAATATCGCGCCCATGCAGAACCATTTCGTCGTCACGCTGGAGCGCGAGAACCGAAAGGTCCCTCCGGCGCGATGGGAACTGGCGAACAGCTGGGCCCGCGACAACAAGCGCGCGGCGCGGTGCATTAACGCCAAGGCCGAGACCGTCGAGAAGTTGCCGACCTTCCGCGCGGCGTTCAAACCGCGCCGCTGCGTCGTGCCCGCCGACGGCTTCTATGAATGGCGCGGCCCGAAAGGCAAGTGCGAGCCGCTCTGGATTCATCCCCGCGTGGGCGGCCTGATCCTGTTCGCCGGGCTATACGAAGTGTGGCGCCCGGAGTCAAGCATATGGAAGACGACTTTCACCATCATAACCACTGCGGCCAACAGGCTGATCGAACCGATTCATAACCGAATGCCGGTCATCCTGTCCGACCGCATCGCCGACGACCGGATGAATCCGAACGAGGCCGATCCGCTTTCGCTTAAGCGCCTGCTCGTCGCCCCACCCGACGATCTGCTGGTCGTCACGCCGGCATCGCCGCTGGTTAACAGCGTCAAAAACGAAGGCCCCGAGCTACTGCGCGATTGCGATCCTGGAGCCTGAGATTCCGGACGTCGGAGCGTGATCGCTGCACCGCGTCCGGCGCAATTCCTACTCCGCTGCACGCTTCCGTCCGAGGTCCGGTGTTATGCCGCGGACCTAACCTTGGCCAGCGCCGCGCTAGCGGAGTGATTTATCACTCTCACCAAGGTTCGCAGCACGCCTCGCTCGCCTTTAGCACCCGCCGAGATGAGTTCGGTTGGTGATTGCTTTGAGAACGCCATGTTCAGAATCCCAGTTCTCGCAACGACACGCCCACGTTGAGCCGAAGTGGGATCCGTCCGCGTCCCCCACGGCCGAAAATGTCTAACTAGCATCGTCGAAGCACTTGCATATTTTGCACAATAAAGTAGAAAGAATTTATCGATCCCTTCTTCAACCATTTTAATGAAAGAGATCGCCAAGGCCCACAAGAAATGAAACGTCGCAACGATTGGAACCGAGCGGTATGCAACGAGAAATCGAAGCGAGCATAGGACGGCGGAACCTTGGCTAGCGAACGATTCTTGGCGATCTGGGGAAAATGGCGATCGCCTGACGCCTATCATCCGTTACTGTGCCACATGCTGGACGTGGCGGCTGTTGCGAAGGAACTCTGTCGATCAGCGACGATTCCAGCGCTGTCATGCTTGGGAGAAGAGATTGGTCTTTCGGATTCCGAATTGACCAACTTGATAGTCTTTCTTGCCGCGCTTCACGATCTTGGAAAGGCTTCTCCATCGTTCCAACTGCATCAGAGTATTAGACCCGAAGAGGTTAGGATTGTTCGAGACCGTTTAAAGAATGTTGGCTTGGCGTGTCCAAAACTGTCTGAGCGGGGAATCTACCATGGCAGTATAACCGCAGCAGTGTTGCCGAAGATTCTGGCCGAACACTACGGGTTTTCGCCCGAAGCCGCCCAGATTTTCGCGCGTGCCACGGGTGCCCATCATGGACGCTTCGCGACGAGCCGGGAGCTTGTCGTAAAGCGTCGGGCCATTGGAGACGGGTCTTGGGATGATCTTCGCCTTGCGATGGTACAGGAATTGGCGACTCTGCTTGGTATGCCAAAGAATCCTCCGGCGGCGCCGAACGAGACAACCGCAATAGCACTCGCGGGCTTCATTTCCGTTGCTGACTGGATCGGCTCCATGGAGGATTATTTCCGCTACGCCATATCGCCTGGCCCGGAGCCGAACGCTCTCGACTTTAGCGCCTATGCGGCCGAATCCGTCCAATGCTCTATAGACGCTATAAGAGAGCTTGGCTGGCTATCCGACGTCGCCCTTTCCTCCGCGACAAGTTTCAGATCTCTGTTCCCCGACATAACCCCGAACCCGCTCCAGCGCACCGCGATCAGCGCTGCGTCTGATCTTTCTGACCCGACCCTCGTCATCATCGAAGCGCCGATGGGCGAAGGGAAAACCGAGGCCGCACTGTACCTCATGCAACAGATCGCCGCGCGGCTAGGGCGGCACGGATGTTATTTCGCGCTGCCGACGCAGGCCACAAGCAACCAGATGTTCTCGCGCGTGCACGCATTCCTCGAAAGGGCGCGTGTCGGCGAGGTAAACCTGCAGCTTCTTCACGGCCACGCGGCACTATCGGCTGAATTCCAGACGCTACAAGATAAAAACGCTGGAGTCTTTCCTGAGGCGATCTATGGCGACGAACGTGATTCAAAGAATAGCGAGGATTCGTCAACCGTTGTCGCGGCGGAGTGGTTTACGTACCGCAAGCGGGGACTTTTGGCTCCTTTCGGAGTCGGCACCATAGACCAGGTCCTGATGGCCGTGTTGCAGACCAAGCATTACTTTGTTCGTCTCTTCGGGCTTCGGGGCAAGACCGTGGTGTTCGATGAGGTTCACGCTTACGACGCCTACATGACGACGCTGATGGAACAACTGTTGGAATGGCTCGGATCGCTTGGCTCATCGGTGGTGATGCTTTCCGCAACGCTACCTTCCGCCCGCCGCGAAACCCTAGCCGCGGCATACATGCGCGGGCTCGGAGGGAACGCGAAAAGCACCGGTTCGGTATCCTATCCCCGGCTAATGCTGGCTAATGCATGCGGTTGCCGTGAATATCCGATCTCCGTAAGCGAGTGTTCGCGCCGCCGCATCGGACTTGAATGGCTCGACGCAGCCGCACTGGGCGATCGGCTTATCTCGTTGGTCAGGGTAGGCGGATGCGCTGCGGTGATATGCAATACGGTCGCGCGGGCACAGGAGGTTGATCGTT
>JAJXYM010000403.1 GCA_021780585.1 Deltaproteobacteria bacterium | reverse complement strand
CGGAGTGCTGGGCTTGAGCGGTCAGGCGATGACCGTGATGCCGGGCGAGAGCGCGTGCCTGCGTTGCCTGTTCGAGGAGCCGCCGGGTGGGGAGGACGCCGCCAGTTGTCGCGACGCCGGAATCGTTGGACCGGTCGCGGGCGCGATCGGCGCGCTGCAGGCGGCCGAAGCGATGCGGGTCGTCGCGGGCGGGCGTCCGGCGCTGGCCGGCAAAATCCTGACTTTGGACGGTTCGCGCACCGGGCGGATCCGGCTGGCGCCGATCGCGGCGCGTCCCGGATGCGCGTGCGGAGCCGCGCGATCGCCGGTTTCGGCCGCGGATGCGGCCCACCATTAGCTAGATGAGGAAGCGATGAGCTACGTCACCAGCCTCAAATGCCGCGAGTGCGGCCAGGACTATTCGATCAGTCCGCTCCACGTGTGCGAGACCTGTTTCGGTCCGCTCGAAGTGCAGTACGACTACGCGAAGATTCGCGCCGCCGTCTCGCGCTCGGCAATCGAACGCCGGCCGCATAACCTCTGGCGCTATCGCGAACTTTTGCCGGTCGAGGGCGAACCCGAGATCGGCCCCTGTTCGGGCTTCACGCCGCTGGTGCGATGCGAGCGGCTGGGAGCCGAGCTGGGGATCAAGAAGCTTTACGTCAAGGACGACACCGTCAACCATCCGACGCTCTCCTACAAGGATCGCGTGGTGTCGGTCGCGATCAGCAAGGCGCGCGAATTCGGCTTCACCACCGTGTCGTGCGCCTCGACCGGGAATCTGGCGACGGCGGTCGCGGCGCATGCGGCGCGCGCCGGGCTCAACTGCGTGATCTTCATGCCCGAGGGGGTCGAGACCGGCAAAATCGTCGGCTCGACGATTTACGGCGCCCGCGTGATCACGATTCGCGGCAATTACGACGACGTCAACCGCCTGTGCAGCGAAATCGCCGACAAATACGGCTGGGCCTTCGTCAATATCAATCTCCGGCCGTATTACACCGAGGGCGCCAAGACCTTCGGCTTCGAGGTCGCCGAACAACTCGGATGGCGGCTGCCGGACCATATCGTGGTGCCGACCGCCGGCGGCACGATCCTGCCCAAGGTCGCCAAGGGTTTCAAAGAATTCCGCGAAGTCGGACTGATTCGCGACGGCGAATTCAAGATCCATTGCGCGCAGGCGGCCGGCTCGGCGCCGGTGATCCACGCCCTGCACAAGGGCACCGATCTGATCACTCCGGTCAAACCCGACACCATCGCGAAATCGATCGCGATCGGCAATCCCGCTGACGGCTTTTACGTCCTGCGCGCCGTGCGCGAGTCGGGCGGATGGGGCGACATGGCGACCGATCCGGAAATTATCGACGCGATGAAGCTGCTCGCCGCCACCGAGGGCATTTTCGCCGAACCGGCCGGCGGCACCACGCTCGCGGTCACGATCAAGCTGATCCAGCAGAAACGGATCAAGCCCGACGAAACCGTGGTGGTCTCGATCACCGGAAACGGCTACAAAACCGTCGAAGCGGTGGCGCAATCGATTGATCAGCCCTACGTGATCGACGCGCGCCTGAAGGAGTTCGACGCGCTCTATGAACAGTTGGGCGGCGGCCGGCGCGCGCTGGCCGGGGCCGCATAGGACTTGCGAGCCGCCGTGGCGCCGCATAACGATTGAAGATCAGCATCCCGATTTTCCCAGGAGGTTTTAACTGCCGTCATGCCGATCAAGGTTCGAGTCCCCACCCCGCTGCGCCGCTTCACCGCGGGCGTCGATGAAGTTACCGCCGACGGCGATTCGGTCAAAAGCGTGCTCGAGGACCTCGAGCGGCGCCATCCGGGAATCCGCGAGCGTCTGCTCGACGAGAGCGGCGAGCTGCGCCGTTTCGTCAACGTCTATCTGAACGGCGACGACATCCGCTTCCTCAACCAGCTCAATTCGAAGGTCAAGGATGGCGACGATATCTCAATCGTCCCGGCGATCGCGGGCGGACGTTAGCGCCGAAATCGTCCCCACCGCGCGCGCCCAGAGCGTGCTCGAGCTGATCGGCAACACGCCGCTGCTCGAAATCACGCGGCTGACCGACGGCCTGCTCCGGCCCGGCGTGCGGATCTTCGCCAAGCTCGAAGGCTTCAATCCGGGCGGCTCGGTCAAGGATCGGCCCGCCCGCAAAATGATCGAAATCGGTCTCGCGCGCGGCGAACTCCGCCCGGGCAAGGTGATTCTTGATTCGACCTCGGGCAATACCGGAATCGCGCTCGCGATGGTCGGCGCCGCCCTCGGCTATCCAGTCGAGCTGGTGATGGCTTCCAACGTCAGCCGCGAACGCAAGCAGATGATCGAGGCCTTCGGCGCCAAGCCGATCTACTCCGATCCGCTCGAAGGCTCCGACGGCGCGATCCGTCTCTGCCGCAAGCTGATCGAAGCCGACCCTGACCGTTATTTCAAACCCGACCAATATAACAATGAGGCGAACCCGCTCGCCCATTTCGAGACCACCGGCCCCGAAATCTGGCGCCAGACCGCCGGCGCCGTCACGCACTTCGTCGCCGGTATCGGCACCAGCGGCACCGTGATGGGCACGGGCCGTTTCCTCAAGTCGCGCAACCCGGGCGTCAGGGTGATCGCGGTCGAACCCGACGATCCGATGCACGGACTCGAGGGGCTCAAGCACATGGCCTCGTCGATCGTCCCCGGCATCTACCGCGCGGCGGAACTTGACGACCGAATCCCGGTCAGCACCGAGGACGCCTACGAGATGGTTTACGCGCTCGGCCAGTTCGAAGGCCTGCTCGTCGGCCAATCGTCGGGCGCGGCGATGGTCGCGGCGCTGAAAATCGCCCGTTCGCTGCGCGACGGCGTCGTCGTTACGGTATTCTCCGACTTCGGCGACAAGTATCTTTCCACCAACCTCTGGATCGGATGGCAGGAGTGGCGCCGCGAACATCTGCAGCGCCTCATTCATAAATGGAACGTATCCGCGAGCGCTACTACCTGAGTTATCCGCGCGCGCTGATCCGCGAGCCGATTCTCTATCATCTGGTCAAGAAATTCGACCTGATGTTCAATATTCGCGGCGCCAGCGTCTCGGAGGAGATGGGCCTGGTCGCGGTCGAATTCGAAGGCCCGGCCGAACAAATCGAGCGCGCGCTGGCATGGCTGCGCACGACCGGCGTGACCGTCGAACCGATCGAAAAGAACGTTATCGAATAGCCGCGCGGAGGCGCGCGCCGTGCGCGCCTCCGCCGAGCTCGACCAATGGCCCTGACCGACCGGCAAATTGAACGCTACAGCCGCCAGATTCTTGCGTCCGGCTTCGGCGGAGTCGCCCAGGAACGCCTGCTTGCGGCGCGCCTTGCGATTGTCGCCGGCCGCGACGATTCCGAACCGGCGCTGTCCTATATGGTTGGCGCCGGCGTCGGCGCGATCGATTTGATCGACGGCGCGAACGCCGACGCGGCCGCGGAACGGACCGCCCGGATGCGCGACCTGAATCCCGACGTCGCGCT
>JAJXYM010000338.1 GCA_021780585.1 Deltaproteobacteria bacterium | reverse complement strand
CGTGGTGCGGCGGGGATCGTGGTCGCGTCCGGCGATTTTTGATCTGATCGCGCGGACCGGAAATATCGATCAGGCCGAAATGGACCGCACCTTCAACAACGGCCTCGGGATGGTCGCGATCGCCCCGGCGGACGCGACCGACGCAATAATTCGCCATGTGCGGCTCCGCCGCCAGCATGCGTGGGCGATCGGCGAAGTAACGCGCGGGCGGCGCGGAGTAACGTTCGTATGAGCGGCGCGGAAATCGCGTCACGATCGATGCGTCCTCCCGTCAGGCTGGGCGTGCTGATCTCCGGCGAAGGCACGAATCTGCAGGCGATTATCGACGCGATCGGGCGCGGCGAATTGCGCGCCGAAATCCGCGTGGTGATTTCAAACAAAGCCTCGGCGCGAGGGCTGGAACGCGCGCGGCGCCATGGAATTCCGGCCGCGACGATCGACCATCGCAAATTCCCCGGCCGTGAGGATTTCGATCGGGCGCTGGCAACGGCGCTGCACGCCCGCGACGTCGAGCTGGTGATCTGCGCGGGCTTTATGCGGCTGTTGTCGCCGGTGATGCTGAACGAGTTTCGCGGCCGCATCATGAATATCCATCCCGCGCTATGCCCGGCGTTTCCCGGCGTCGACGCGATCCGCCAGGCGCTGGACTATGGCGTGCGCTTCACCGGATGCACCGTGTTTTTCGTCGCCGAAGGCGTGGACGACGGGCCGATAATCGCTCAGGCCGTGGTGCCGGTGGACCAGAACGACGACGAGGCGACCCTCGCGGCGCGGATTCACGCCGAGGAGCATCGGCTCTATCCGCTGGCGATCCGGCTATACCAGGAGGGGCGGATTGAGCTGGACGGACGGATCGTGCGGGTGCGCGATCTTCCGCCGGCGAGCGAAATTGGCGCGCTGATCAATCCGCGCCCGGAATGACCCGTGCGGCTGACGGCGATCGTTCCGATGCTCAACGAGGAGCGCGCGATCGCGGCGACGCTCGAAGCGTTGCGCGCGGGCGCTCCCGAAGCGGAAATCATCGTCGTTGACGGCGGCAGCGAGGATCGCGGCGTCGCCCTGGCGCGGCCGCGATGCGATCGGCTGATGGTCGCGCCGCGCGGGCGGGCGCGGCAGATGAACGCCGGCGCCGCGGCGGCCGCGGGCGACGCGCTGGTCTTCGTGCATGCGGATACGATCGTCGGGCGCGGCTTCGCCGGGGAAATTACGGCGGCGCTCGCCGATACCCGCGTGGTTGGCGGACGCTTTGATATCGCTTTCGACCAGTATGGCGGCGGGCTCAGGATCGTCGCGGCAATGATCAATCTGCGTTCGCGCGCGATGCGCTCGGCGACCGGCGACCAGGCGATCTTCGTCCGCCGCGAAGCGTTCGCGCAAATCGGCGGATTCGCGCCAATCGAGCTGTGCGAGGACGTCGATTTCGTGCGGCGGCTGAAGCGGCTCGGTCGTTTCGCGTGCCCACGCGCGCGCGTCGAGACGTCGTCGCGCCGCTGGCGCCGCGAGGGCGTGGTGCGCACGATCCTGCGGATGTGGGCGATTAAGGCGCTCTTCCTGGCGGGAGCGTCGCCGGCGCGGCTCAAGCGCCATTACGGGGATTCACGTTAAGCCGTGCGGCGGGCCTTGATGGAAATCGCGCGGGGCGAAAGAATGGACCTGAAAGGATCCGACGTGGCGAAAGTCGAAGTATACACCACCAGTTATTGTCCCTATTGCGTGCGCGCCAAATCCCTCCTGCGCGCCAAGGGCGTCGCCTTCGCCGAAATCGACGTGACCGACGATCCGGAGCTGCGCGCCCGGATGGTCGAACTCGCGGGCGGACGGCGCACTGTTCCGGAGATCTTTATCAACGGCAAAATCGTCGGCGGGTACGACGAATTGCGCCAGCTCGAGGCTCAGGGCAAGCTCGACGGTCTGCTGGCGCAACCCGGTTGAGCGATGGTCCCGGCGCGCGAGGACGGAATCGGTGAGCGACGAATACGATAGCGAGCGCTTTCCCGGAAATTTCTATGGCGGACTGATCGTGCTGCTGGATCGCGCGCGCGGCCGCGGCGTGATTCGCTCCCGTAGCGGCCGGGAGATTGGTTTCCAATTTCCCTTCGTTTCGATCGTGGGCGCGCCGATCGGCGGACGGTATGCGGGAATCGACCTGATCCGCGAAGGCGACGAGGTCGGTTTCGACGTCGGCTGGACGTCGCATGGCCTGCGTGTGACCGCGATCAGGCCGCCCGCGGCGCCAGCGCCCTCCGCCTCATAATGGCGCCAGGCTAACGCCCGCTTGCGCGCGGTTGATCGCGTCAGGCGCGGCTCAAGGTGCGCGCCACCGCGTCGCGCCATCCCGCCAGCAGCCGTTCGCGCTCGTCCGGGCGCATCTTCGGCCTGAAGCGGCGATCGACGCGGCGTAGCGGAGCGAAATCGGCCGCCGAGCTCCAGACTCCGACCGCCATCCCGGCCAGGATCGCGGCGCCGAGCGCGGTCGTTTCGGTCATCACCGGACGCACCACCGGGCGGTCGAGAATATCGGCCTGAAATTGCATCAGATAGTCATTGACCGCGGCGCCGCCGTCGACCCGCAGATCGGCGATCCGCGCGCCCGTGTCGGATTCCATCGCGGCGACCACGTCATGCGCCTGGTAGGCGATGCTGTCGAGGGTCGCGCGGACCAGATCGGCGCGTGAGGTTCCCCGCGTGAGGCCGAAGATTGCGCCGCGCGCGCCGCTGTCCCAATACGGCGCGCCCATCCCGACAAAGGCCGGCACGACGTATGGCGCCGCGCGATCCCGGCTCTTGCGGGCGAGCGCCAGCGTGTCGGACGAACGCGCAATCAGGCCGAGGCCGTCGCGCAGCCATTGCACCGCCGCACCCGCGATAAAGACCGAGCCTTCCAGCGCGTAGGCCGGTTCGCCGGCGGCGCCGAGCGCGGCCGTGCCGAGCAGCCGATTACGCGAGACGACGCGCCGGCCGCCGGTATGCGCCAGCAGGAACGCCCCGGTCCCGTATGTGATTTTCGCCGCTCCCGGCCGCACGCATCCCTGGCCGAACAGCGCCGCTTGCTGATCGCCGATCGCCGCCGCAATCGGCACTGCGCGATCGCATAGCGTGCGCGGCGCGGTTTCGGCGAGCGGTCCGCGCGAGCCGACCGCGCGCGGCAGGATTTCCGCGGGAACGTCCAGCAACTCGAGCATCGCCGGATCCCATTCGCGCCGTTCGAGATTGAACATCAGCGTGCGCGAAGCGTTGGTGAAGTCGGTGAGGAACGCGGCGCCGCGCGTCAGCTTGAAGATCAGCCACGACTCGATCGTGCCGAAGCATAGTTCGCCGCGAGCGGCGCGGCGCCGCAGTTCCGGTTCGCTGTCGAGCAGCCATTTGAGCTTGGTCCCGGAAAAATAGGGATCGACCAGCAGTCCGGTGCGCTCGACGATTTGCGGTTCATGCTCGCGGAGCGCGGCGCAGAGCTCCGCGCTCCGCCGGCATTGCCATACGATCG
>JAJXYM010000304.1 GCA_021780585.1 Deltaproteobacteria bacterium | reverse complement strand
GTGAGTGGAACCGGGCCGCACGGAGCGATCACCCGCGCCGACGTCGAACGCGCCGCCGCGGCCAAGGCCGTCGCGCCCGCTCCGCCGACCGCCCTCGCGCCCGCTGTGGCGGAAGAGATTGCGCCGGTCGCTCCTGAGGCGCGCAAACCCGCGCTGCCGGTCAGGCCGGCGGTTGCGCCCGCCGAGCGGCGGGCGTCGATGCGCAAGGCGATCGCGGCGGCGATGGCGCGCTCCAAGCGCGAAATCCCGCATTACTACCTCGCCACGCAAATCGACATGAGCCGCGCGATGACGTGGCTGGCCAACGAAAACCTCAGACGACCGGTGACCGAGCGAATCCTCTATGCGGCCCTGGTCCTGAAGGCGGTCGCTATCGCCGTGCATGACTTTCCGGAAATGAACGGCTTCTGGGTGGACGGCGCCTTCAGGCCGAGCGATGCGGTCCACGTCGGGGTGGCGATTTCACTGCGTCAGGGCGGCGGGCTGATCGCGCCCGCGATTCATGACGTCAACCAGAAGAAACTCGATGAGATCATGGCGAATCTAAGCGACCTGGTGAAGCGCGTGCGCGCCGGCGTGTTGCGCAGCTCCGAAATCGCCGACGCGACCATCACCGTCACCAGCCTGGGCGAGCAGGGCGTCGAAACCGTCTTCGGCATCATCTATCCGCCGCAGGTGGCGCTGGTTGGCTTCGGCAAGATCGTCGAACGTCCGTGGGCGGTCAACGGGATGGTCGGCGCGCGCCCCGTGATGACCGGGACGCTCTCCGCGGATCATCGGGCCAGCGACGGCCATCGCGGCGCGCTGTTCCTTGCTGCGGTCGAGCGGATTTTACAGGAGCCGGAAAAGCTGTGAGCGACGCGGAGATAAAGGCGCTGGTGCTGCGCGAGCTTGGCAATATCGCGCCCGAGGCGGAGTTCAACCTCGACCCGGATGCCGACCTGCGCGAGCAAATCGACCTCGATTCGATGGATCTGCTGAACCTCATGATCGCAATTCATGAGGCGACTGGAGTGGATATTCCCGAGGCCGACTATCCGAAGTTGGCGACGCTCAATGGCTCCGTCGCCTACCTGCGCGAACGGATCAAAGCCGCCTGACCGTTGGGCGGTAAGCCCTCGGTCACGAGCGGTATCAGGCGGAGCATTATACCGTATGGCGGGCGCGTCCCGCTCGAGCGACCCGCTTCGATGGACGGTTGGCGAATGGCTCACGATAGAGCTGAAGCGCACGGTCGGCGCACTCTCACCACCGGCAAATCACCCAGCGAACGACGCCAAACACGCGCCGGCTCACGCCGGGACAAATCCCGGAACTCGGAAGTGCTTTCCCGCCTTCATAGTGGGTCAATTTTACTGAAAGAGAAACGGGAACCGGCGCCGGAAGAAAAACGCCGATTGCCGCGAGCCGCGATCAATTGCCGCTATGAGAGGGAAACAGGGTCCGCTCCGCTTGCGCGAGAGAGTCGAAGATCGCCTGGGCATTCGGCGCGGCAAGCAACGTTGCGGTCGCTTCGGGCCGCGCAAAAAGCTGCGCCAGCTTGGCCAGCCAGGGAAGGTGCAACTCATGGAACTTAAGACCAAGGACAAAAAACAGATGCGTTGACCTGCCATCCAGCGCGTCGAAATCCACGCCGTCGCGCGACCGGCCAAGCACCATGAAGGGCCGAATGACCTGCTCGGGATGCCGGTTCATCGTATGCAGGAAAGCCACGCCGTTGCCCACCGCGCTGGGCATGATGTTCTCGCGTTCGATGAGCGCGCCGACGAACCAGTTCTTGTCCCGGACCAGGCCGAGACGGTTGGCCAGCTCCGCAAGCTCCTCGATCACGCCAATTTTCGTGGTCGCCGCCAGTTCCGGAACGATATGGCTCGGTTGGAAGCAGCTCGCAAGATCGAGCATCCGGCGCGGCGCGCGATTCCGATAGTCGAGCTCAACCTGCTGCGGAACCACACCCAGCATCTGATCGTCCAGCCAGGCGTCAAGCATGGCTTTGCGGAAGCGCCATTGATTGCCGATTTTGACCCCGGGCAACGCGCCCTCCGACACCAGCTTCAGAACGGTCCGCTCATTGACGTTCAGGTACGCGGCGACCTGACGAGCGGTCATGAGCCGATCCGTCGGTTCGGCTGATACTGGCGTGGTTTTTCGGAGAACGTTTGACACTTACGTTAGATTACGGCAAAATACGCTCAACTGCAACAAATTACCGTAATGACCGAGCGAAGCGCATCGAACGACACCGGCCGGAGCCACGAAAAATGTCAAGCGAGCTGCCGCTCCGGCCGACCGCGGGCCAGCTTCGTTGCCCGCGGCTCGAGCGGCGCGCGACTGCGCCGGTTCGACAAGCCGGGACTGCGCCCGAAGCAATAACCGCTCCGCTTCCGTAGTGCGCCACGATGTTCCGGTGCGGTTGCTGAACTCGGACAAGAGTTGAACTTCCATTGACATTCGCTGTCCCCGGAGCAGCCACGCGTTATCGGCGCGGCGCTACAGAGCCGTCTTCATGCAATTGAACATTCGGGAAGTCTCGAAACTGCTCAAGGTTTCCGAAAGCAAGGTCAAGGAATGGATTCGGCGTGGAATCCTGCGGGCTGATCGCGTCGATTATCAATATCGACTCCATCGAAGCGACTTGCTTGAGCGGACGTCCTCGCGCGAAATCAACATCCGGGCGGAAATTTTTTCGGCGTCCGAAGCGGAGGGCGGAGCCGCGCCCACGCTGGTCGAGGCCGTGCGCGCCGGCGGCGTCTTTCGCGGTCTGGATGGGGCCGATAAGGCGGCGGCGCTGCGGGCCGTCGTCGATACGCTCGTGCTGCCGCCGCATATCGATCGGGAATCGGTTTCGCAGGCTCTGCTCGCGCGTGAAACGATCGGTTCGACCGCGATCGGCGGCGGGATCGCCATCCCGCATGTCCGCAGACCGATCCTTTTGAGCGGCGCCCGCGCGTCGATTTCACTGTGCTTGTTCGAGCGTCCGATCGATTTCGACGCCTTCGACGGCATACCGGTATTTGCGATCTTTCTGCTAATCAGCCCCACGGCCCGCACGCATCTGCGCCTGCTTTCGCGTTTATCGTCCGCGCTGCATGACGCAAACCTGAATGGCGCATTGGCCCGCCGCGCGCCGTCTGAGGAGATTCTCGCCGAATTTCAGCGGGTGGAAGATGCGATGGGGCGGCCGGAAGTTCACCAGCCCGCGGTCACGTCTGAATCATGACGGCGCTGCTGATCTCGCTGCTTTTCTTTGGCGCGGGCGCGATCGCTTCGCTGATCTTCGCGAACCGCGGGCGCTGGCCGACGATGGTCGGCGCCGGCGGCGTCATCCTCGGCTCCCTGTGCGGGATTGTTCCGGCAACTCGCGTCGCCCTGGGAGCCCCGGCGCAGTCGCTACGGGTCGCCTGGGATGTCCCGTACGGCAGCCTGTACCTGCGACTCGACGCGCTTGCGGCGTTCTTCCTCGTGCCGATCTTTGTGATTTGCGCGGTTGCCGCCCTGTATGGCGCGGAATACCTGGCAACCTATCGCGGCAGGAAGGCGCTCGCGCCGCCGTGGTTTTTCCTGAATGTGCTCGCCGCCAGCATGGTGACGGTGGTGCTGGCGCACAATGCCGTCCTGTTTCTGATGGCGTGGGAAACGATGGCGCTTTCCTCCTTTTTTCTCGTCACCTTCGAGAATGAAAAGGAGAGTACGCGGCAGGCGGGATGGATCTACCTGGTGGCGAGCCATATCGGCGCCGCGTTCCTGCTCGTGCTTTTCGTGATGCTGGGCAAGGAAAACGGTTCGCTGGATTTCGATCGCTTCACCGCGTCGTCAGGCGCCGGGACGCTGTTTGTTCTCGCGCTCGTGGGTTTTGGCGCGAAGGCGGGTTTCGTGCCGCTGCACGTCTGGCTGCCCGAGGCGCATCCCGCCGCGCCCAGCCATGTCTCCGCGGTTATGTCGGCGGTAATGATCAAAACCGGCATCTACGGTTTGCTGCGTATTCTAACTTTGCTGGGTCCGCCGCGGGCGTGGTGGGGATGGGCGCTATGCGCGGTCGGCTTGACCTCGGGTATCGCGGGCGTTTTGCTCGCGCTTGCGCAACACGATCTGAAACGCCTGCTGGCCTATAGCAGCGTCGAGAACGTCGGCATCATCGCCCTGGGACTCGGCGTGGGGATTATCGGCTTGAGCGCCGGAGCGCCTTTTATCGCGGTCGCGGGTTTTGCCGGGGCGCTGCTTCATGTTCTGAACCACGCGTTGTTCAAAGGTCTGCTTTTTCTCGACGCCGGCAATGTCGCTCGCGGGACGCATACTCGCGAGCTTGACCATTTGGGAGGTCTGCTCAAATCGATGCCCGCAACCGGCGCGACCTTCCTTGTCGGCGCGGCGGCGATCTCGGGTATGCCGCCGCTGAACGGCTTCGTCAGCGAGTTCCTGATCTACCTGGCGAGCTTCAAAGGGGCCGTCTCGGGCGACGCATCCAGCGCCGTGCCGATGCTCGCCGCAATCTCGGGTCTCGCCTTGATCGGGGGCCTTGCGGTGGTCTGTTTTACGCAAGCGTTCGGCATCGTGTTCCTGGGTCAGCCGCGAACCGTACACGCCGGGGAGGCGCAAGAAGCCGGACGGGCGATGCTGGCGGCCGGATTCATATTGGCGGCCGGATGCGTATTGGTCGGACTGTTCGGCGCGAGCGTCGTGCGTTCGATGGGGCCGGTGATCCGCGGCGTGACCGGACTGCCGTCGATTTCGGTTGGCGACAGCCTTGCGCAAGCGGCCGACTCGGTCGCGCGCGTGGGTTGTTTCGGCGCGGGGCTGACAGCGCTAGCCGCGTTGATCGGCGGCGCGCGGGCGATCACGCTGGCGCGCCGCTCGGTCGCCAGCGCCGCGACATGGGACTGCGGATACGCGCGCCCTTCGCCGCGGATGCAATATACGGCTTCGTCATTCGCCCAGCCGGTCACGGAAACTTTCAGCATGCTGCTGCGGACCCGGCAATCCTTGCACGGCCCGCAAGGGATGTTCCCCGAGGGCGCGGAGTTTTATTCGCGCACCGAGGATCCGTACCAGAGCCTGATCTTTCGGCCCTTGTTCCGCGCGCTCAGCCGCGCAATGGCTACTCTGCGGCCATTCCAACAGGGCAAGGTGCAGCTTTACGTACTGTACATCGCCGCTACTCTTCTCGTCCTGCTGCTCTGGGAAGTCGCCTGACTCATGACGTCGGGATCGCCGTTGCCGTTGATCCTGGGGGCGCTGCTGGCTCCGCTGATGCAGAGCGCGATCATCCGCACCAAGTCCGTGATGGCGGGTCGCGTGGGGCCGCCGTTGCTGCAGCCTTATCGGGACCTGTGGAAGCTGGTCCGAAAAGGCGCGGTATTCAGCGAAACCTCGTCGTGGATTTTTCAGATGGGGCCGTCCGTTGGGCTTGCGTCGATCATTCTCGCCATGACGCTGATCCCGTTTGGCGGGTTTGCGGCGCTTTCGTCCTTCACGGGCGATTTCATTCTGGTCGCGTATCTGATGGCCCTGGGCCGTTTCTTCACGGTGGCGGCCGCGCTTGACACCGGGTCGAGCTTCGAAGGCATGGGCGCAAGCCGTGAGGCGACGTTCTCCGCTTTCGCGGAGCCCGCCTTTTTCCTCGCACTCGCGGCGCTTGCCCGGCAAACCGGACAAGTCTCGCTCGGTCCGGCGCTGGCGGCGGTTTCGACCGCGACGTGGATGCGCGCCGCGCCGACGCTCAGCCTGGCGCTGGCCGCGCTCAGCATCATTTTTCTCTCGGAAAACGCCCGGATTCCGGTGGACGATCCCGCCACCCATCTGGAGTTGACCATGATTCACGAGGTGATGGCGCTCGATCACAGCGGTCCCGACCTTGCGATGATTGAGTACGGCGCCGCACTCAAGATGTGGCTATTCGGAGCGATTATCGTCGGCCTGACGGCGCCGTGGCGCGCCGGTAATCGATGGATGGACACGGCCGCGGCCTTGATCGGCATGCTGATCCTTGGCGTCGGCACGGGCGTAATCGAATCCTCGATGGCGCGATTGCGGCTGATCCGCGTACCGCAATTGCTACTCGTCGCCATTGTACTGTCGGCGCTGGCGCTGGCGCTGTAACGGTATCGACGTTATGAGCGAGACGATCAACTGGATTCTGGTCCTCCTGGTGCTCACCGGATTCATGCTGCTTGGTTCGAGCCGATTGGCCGCTTGTATTCGTCTGATCGCGATTCAGGGGATGCTGCTGGGGATCCTCGCGCTGCGCATGCAAGATGGGCAATGGTCCGCGGCCGGCGCGCTGTTGCCGTTGATCAGCGCGGTGGTCAAGGGCGTCCTGCTGCCGTGGCTGCTGATGCGAGCGATGCGCGAAGCCGATACGGTGCGCGAGATCGAACCGTTCATCAGCTATAACCTGTCGATAATCGCCGGCGCCGCCGGCCTCGCTTTGTCGCTTTGGCTGGGCCGGCAGTTGGAGCTTCCGAATCGTCCGCCGTCGCCGCTGCTCGTGCCGGCCGCGTTTTTCACCAGTCTCGTGGGCATGATCGTGATCGTCAGCCGGCGCAAGGCGATCGCGCAGGTGCTCGGATACCTCGCTCTCGAAAATGGCGTATACGCCTTTGGCGCCGCCGTCGCTCCGCGTCTGCCGGTTCTGGTGGAACTTGGCATTTTGCTTGATGTTTTGGTGGGCGTGTTTGTGATGGGGATCGCCATCTTCCATATCAGCCGCGAGTTCAATCATATCGACATCGATAAGCTGGAGGCGCTGACCGATCGCCTGTGATGATTATATTGCTCGTGGTAATACCGGCCGGCGCCGGAGTTGTGGCGTTTTTCGTCGCGTCGGACCGGCTCCGGCGGATGCTGCTGTTGTGCGCCGCGGTAACGCAGACCGCGCTCATGCTCACAACCTGGCTCGTCACCCCGGCGCCCGCGTTTGGCGGTTGGCTCGCCGAGGACGCGCTCGGGAGACTCATTGGAACCGTCGCCAGCGTTCTGTTCCTGGCCGTCAGCTTTTACGCCGTGGCCTATCTCGGCGAGGAACGAAATCAGCCGCATAGCGACTTCGACGAGGGGTTTCTCTTCTCCAATGCTCGCGAGGCCAGCTTTACCGGCTGTCTCCTGCTTTTCCTGGCGGCAATGACTCTGGTGTCCGTCAGTCAGCAGTTCGCGCTGCTGTGGGTCGCTGTCGAGGCCACGACGCTGGCAAGCGCGCCTCTAATCTACTTTCACCGCCATCACCGATCGCTGGAAGCGACCTGGAAGTATCTACTTATCTGTTCGGTCGGAATCGCACTGGCGCTGTTGGGCATTTTCTTTCTCTCGATAGCCGCCGCCAACCCGGATGGTTCCAGTATTCCGCTGGTGGCGCCGGAGCTCCGCGCCAACGCCCGTCATTTGAGCGGACCGTGGCTCAAAGCGGCTTTCATCCTGCTGCTGGTTGGGTATGGAACGAAAATGGGACTCGCGCCATTTCATACCTGGCTGCCCGACGCCCACAGCGAAGCGCCCTCCGTCGCGTCCGCGCTATTGTCGGGCGCGCTGCTCAACTGCGCATTTTTGGGGATACTTCGGGCCCAGGAGATCTGCGTGGCGGGCGGCCTGGCTGATTTCAGCGACCACTTGCTGCTCGGGTTCGGCCTGCTCTCGATGGCGGTGGCGGCGGTATTTATTTCCGGCCAGACTGACTATAAGCGGATGCTCGCGTATTCAAGCGTCGAGCACATGGGGATTCTCGCCGTTGGCGTCGGGCTTGGCGGCGCCGCGGTGTTTGGCGCGCTGCTCCACGTGATTAACCATTCGCTGACCAAGGCGATGCTGTTCCTGGTCGCGGGTAACCTGCTGGCGGTCTTTCGCAGCAAAAGCGCCTCGGGCGTTACGGGAGCATTGAGCGTGGCGCCGGCTTCCGGAGCATTGTGGCTATTGGGATTCTTCGCGATTACCGGATCGCCGCCGTTCGGCCCGTTCGTCAGCGAATTCACGATTCTGAAAGCCGCGCTGGAGCAGGGTCAAACTTTTGTCGCCGTCGCCTATCTCGCGATCCTGGCGGTCGTGATGGCGGCGATGGCGGCGCCGATGTTTGCGATGGCGCAGGGGAATCCCGCCCCGGATGTGGCCGCCGCGCCGGGAAGAAGCGTCGCGCTAACCGCGGTTCCCGCGATGCTCGGTATCTCGATCCTCGTCATGGGCGTTTACGTCCCGCCGATTTTGACGCGCGCGCTGCGGGAAGCGGCGCGTCTCCTTGGATAAGTTTCGCATGACGATCTCATTGCCGTCGTTCCATAACGGCGAACCGATCTCGCTCGCCAGCGTCCCGCTCCTTTCGATCCGCGAATTCAGAGAGGAAATAATTGCGGCGGCGGGCGCCGGCGCCACGCTCACGGCGCTGTTCGGCACGCCGGCGGAAAGCGGGCGCGTGCGCTTGTTCAGCGTGCTCGGCGATCCGGTCGCGGGCGGCCTCGCGGCGCTGAGCGCCGAGGTGGACGATGCCTACCCATGTCTGACCGTGGAGTGTCCGCAGGCGCATTGGTTCGAACGCGAGATTGCGGAGCAGTGGCGGATCGAGCCGCAGGGTCATCCGTGGCTCAAGCCAATCCGCTTCCAGGCGCCGTATCGCCCGCCGGGGAGAACCTGGGCGCGACTTCCGGGCGTGACCGATTTCTTCGCTGTGCGCGGCCCGGAAGTTCACGAGGTCGCCGTTGGTCCCGTGCACGCGGGGATCATCGAGCCCGGACATTTTCGGTTCCAATGCCATGGCGAACGAGTATTTCATCTGGAAATATCGCTCGGCTACCAGCATCGCGGGATTGAACCGGCTTTGGTCGGCGGACCCGGAAAACGTACGATCCATATGATTGAAACGCTATCCGGGGACACTTCGATTGGACACGCGACAGCATATTGTGAGGCGATGGAGGGTCTCGGCGGGGTCGCGGTTCCCGCTCGCGCGCAGGCGTTGCGCGCAGTGGCGCTCGAACTCGAACGTCTGGCAAATCATACTGGCGACCTTGCGGCGTTGGCGGGCGACGTCGGCTATTTGCCGACGGCCGCATATTGCGGCCGGATTCGCGGCGACTTCCTCAATCTGACCGCGGCGATCTGTGGAAGCCGTTTTGGTCGCGGTATGGTCCGGCCGGGCGGCGTCCTGTTCGACGTGGACCCGCGGCTTGCGGCGGACCTCACGCGCCGGCTCGATAACGCACTGAAAGATCTCGAGGACGCGGGACGACTGATGTGGGACGCGCCGTCAGTGCAAGCCCGCTTTCAGGATACGGGCGCAATCACGGCGGAGACTTGCGCCGCGCTTGGGCTCGTCGGCCCCGCGGCGCGCGCCTGCGGCGTTGAACGCGATATTCGCCAGGACTTCCCCAGCGGGTTTTTCAGATTTGCGCAGATTCCCATATCCAGGTGGAGCACCGGCGACGTCTTCGCTCGCGCATGGGTACGATGGCTCGAAATCCAGCGGTCCGGAGTCTTTGTGCGCGAGCAGCTTGCCTCGTTACCGCACGGCGCAATACAAACTCCGGTTGGAGCGCCAAGGCCCGATCATCTGGTCGTCGTCCTGACCGAAGGATGGCGTGGCGCGATCGCCCACGTCGCAATCACCGATCCCAACGGCCGGTTCGCCCGCTACAAAGTCATAGATCCGTCATTTCGCAATTGGATTGGCCTGGCCATCGCGATGCGTGAGCAACAGATATCCGACTTTCCGCTCTGCAACAAAAGCTTCAATCTTTCTTACTGTGGCCATGATCTTTGAGGAGAACCGTGCCGAGTCTATTCTTCACGCGACTGCGCCAGGGCCAACGCACGCTGCCATTTCCGGACGCCGGGCCAGATCTACCCGAGCGCTTCCGCGGCCTGCCGATTATCGACCAGTCATTATGTCCATCGGGATGCGACGCCTGCGTCGAAGCCTGTCCAACTGACGCGATCGCCAGCGACGATTCTTTGGCGATCGACCTCGGGCGATGCCTGTTTTGTTCTGAATGCTCCAATGCGTGTCCGCAAGGAGCGATCCAGTTCAGCCGGCAATACCAGCTCGCGGCGAGCCGCCGCGCCGATCTGGTCTTGAAGACCGGTCAAAGTCTCCAGCTTGCCCACCGCCTTGCCGACGACCTCCATCGCATCCTCGGCCGCTCGCTCAAACTTCGGCAGGTCAGCGCGGGCGGATGCAATGGATGCGAAGCCGACATAAACGTGCTGAACACGGTGGTGTTTGACCTGGGACGCTTCGGTATCCAGTTCGTTGCGTCGCCGCGACACGCCGACGGCCTCCTGGTCACCGGTCCGGTTACCCGCAACATGAGTCTCGCGTTGGAAAAGACGTACGCGGCCGTACCGCATCCGAAAATCGTGATAGCGGTCGGCGCGTGCGCCATCGCCGGCGGGCCGTTTCGCGAACATCCCGAAGTACTCAATGGCGCGGGTGCTATTCTCGCGGTCGATCTCTTCATTCCCGGATGCCCGCCGCATCCGATCACGATTCTCGACGGACTGCTGCGCCTAATCGGCAAAATCGCAAGCCCGGCGGCCGCTCACGGCGAAGCGCCGTGAAGAGCAAAAGCGCGACGAGCGCGCCGGCAACAGCCCCGTAACGCAGGCCGTCTAATTCGCAGGCCATCTCCGCCGCGCTGACCGGAACACCGCTCGATTCATAGTGCGCCTCGCTCGGCGAGAGTGGCTATTTCGGCGGCGCTGAAGCCCGCTCCTGAGAGCACTTGCCGCGTATGCTCCCCGAGGCGCGGAGCTCCATGCGTAAAGGCGGTCGCCCGATTGTTGCCGTCGGTCGCCACGGAGACCGGGTAATTCAGGGCGCGGCCCAGTTCGGGGTGAGCGATGGGCTGAAACGTGCCGCGCGCCTGGAAGTGAGGATCGTCGATGTTTTCTTCAGGATAGCGGACGCTGGCCCAGAGCAGGCCCTTTGCCTGCGCGCGGTGGAAGACTTCCTCCGCGGTCAGCGAGGCGACGAGTTTGTCGACCATCGCGCTGAAGTGCGCCTGCGCTTCGGACGGCGAACGGCGCTGCAATTCGCGGTAGCCGTCCGAATCAAGGTCGTGTTCGACGCCGGCCTCATTGAGCATTTCGGCGATCACCCGGACTTCGCGCCCGCTCCAGAACAGAAACGCCTTGACGTAGCGTCCGTCGCGAGTACGACGCAGCCACGGTCGCGTGCGACTCTCGGCGGCGTGGCGGCCGGTCTGCCGCCGCACCACTGCGCCACCGTAAATGTAGGTCGGGATAGCGACTTCGGTGCAAGTGCTGACGGCCTCGTGGATCGAGAGGTCGATGCAATCGCCCTCGCCGGTAAGTTCGCGGTAGTTGAGTGCGGCGGTGATTGAAATAACCGCGTACTCGCCCGCAATGTGGTACGCCTGCCACATTTCAGGCGCGATTGGCGGAGTGTCGTAGGCGCCGTCGGCCAGCGGATCATAGCCGCATGAAGCCATCACGCCGCCCAATGCGAGGTGCGTAAGGTCCGTCATCTTCAGATCGCGATAAGGACCGTCGAGACCGAACGGCGTGAACGTGCAGACGATGAGTCGCGGGTTCGCCTTTTGCAGCTCGCGGAAAAACTTCAGGCGGCGAGCGACCGCGAGAGCCTCGCCGGAATCGATGATGACGTCGGCATGCGCCGCGAGTCGTTCAAGGACGTCTCTGGCGGCCGGGTGATCGACCTCCAGGCTGACGCTTTTCTTGCCGAGATTGTAACGGCTGAAGCGCAGACTGTGCTCGGGATTGCGATCCGGCGTGGTGAATGGTCCGAGGCGGCGTGAGTTGGAGCCGCTCTTTCCTTCCAGCTTGATCACATCGGCGCCGAGTCCCGCGAGCAATACACCGGCGAATTCGCCGTGCTCATCGCCACATTCGAGAATGACCGTATCGGCAAGAGCTGAACTCAACAGGGCTTGCGTACTCAAATGACCCATTCCTCCCGCAGAGTGGCGATTTCCTCTGACGATAATCCGAGCAGATTGCGGTATACGGCATCGTTGTCCTCGCCCATCATGGGCGCGCCGCGATGCGGGAGGCCGCCGACGTCGACGGGAATCTTGCCGAATTTCGCGGGGAATCCTTCTACATTCCAGATTCCGATCTCACTATGCGGCAGCGGAACGAAATAGCCGCGCGCCCTGAGTTGCGGATCGCGCTCGCAGCGATCGTCGGCTTTCTGCACGGCGGCGGCGGGCACGCCGCGTTGCTGCAAGCGATTCATCAGATCATAACGTTCCGTATTCCTGATCGCGTCCGCCATCAGGCGATCGAGTTCGTCTTCGTTGGCCTTCCGACCGGCCGCACTGCTAAAGCGCGCATCGCCGGTCCACGCGGGCGCGCCGATCGCGGCGGCCAGCGCCGTCCATTGGACGTCATTCTGAATGGCTATTGCGATCCATTCGTCGGCGCCGCGACACGGATAAGCGCCATGCGGAGCCCAGTCGGCGGCCTGCATACGATTGCCGTGACGACTGGTCGGCTGACCGGTAAGCTGCGCTTCGAGCGTCGCGGTTCCCGACACCATAATGCCGGTCTCGGTCTGAGACAGGTCGATATAGCATCCAAGGCCGGTTCGGCGGCGCCGCAAAAGAGCCGCGAGCACGAGGATCGCGCCATAGTAACCCGTCGAATGGTCGAGGTATGAATAGCCCCAGCCGGCAGGCGGCATCGGCTCAGGGAATCCAGACATGTGCGTCAAGCCCGAGAGCGCCTGCGCCGTTGGACCGACGCTCAGATAGGCGTCGTAGACGCCCGACTTTCCCATGCCACTGATTTGCAGGTAGATGAGACCCGGGTTGATTTTCCTCAGGACCTCGTAGCCGAGTTCCCAACGCTCCATCTGGCGCGGGCTGTAATTTTCGCATAGCACGGACGCGTCCGCGACGAGACGCTTGAAGAGATCGCGTCCCTGCGGAAGGTTCATGTTGAGCGTGATGCCGTACTTGCCGGCGTTGATGTTGTTGAAAAGACCGCTGCGGTTGAGGCTGTCAGCCTCGCCACCGGGTGCGAGCGGACGCACGCCGCGCAGGAGGTCGAGGGCGCGGTCGTCGCGCCATTCGACGCGGATGACTTCCGCGCCCATCGTCGCGAGCATGCGGGTCGCGTTGGGACCGGCGACGATTTTGGTCAGGTCGATCACGCGCACGCCGTCGAGCGGTCGCCGGCGCGCCGTTTCGGTTGATGCCATGCCGATAACGCCTCCTCCGGATGTCGCGACCATACGCCTGCCGCGAGCTGGCCACAACAAAACCCCGACTTGTAATTCATGCAATCCGCGGTATCGGAGTTCTTCTTGATCGGCGGCTTGATCGACTAGAGTCCGTAGCGTGTCGCCGACCGAATCAAACGCGGTGGGCGGCGCAGGTTATGCGGGTCGATGGCGGCAGCCTTAATCCCGGGAGGAAAAGATGAAGTACACGCGAATCTATTCGGACGCATCCGGAGAAACCCATCTCGAAGACGTCACTCCCGAGATGAAGGGGGCGGATCATTCGTCGATGATTTCGGAAATGATCGCCGCCAAGGGAGTAATTTTTCGCGAAACCAACGGGGCGCAATACTTCGTCGACTGGCATAACGCGCCGCGGCGCCAGTTCGTGGTGAACCTGAGTGGCGAAGTTGAAATAACGGTCAGCGACGGGGAGAAGCGGCGCTTCGGGCCGGGCACGATCCTGCTGGCCGAGGATGTGACCGGTAAGGGACACATTTCGCGCGGGGTGGGGAATTCGGATCGACTATCGATTTTCGTGCCGCTGATCGGCGAGCGGTAGGTTTTCAGTCGCACGCGACGGTAGCTGAGCAACGGCCATACGCTCCAATCGATCCGGCTTGATAAAACGGCGCCGGCGCGTCGGGCGCGGCCGATCACGGGAATGGGGTGAAACAGTGGAAGGACCGCTGAAGGGCTACACAATCGTCGAAGTCTCGTTCTGGGCCGCGGTTCCGGCTTCAGGCGCTCTGCTCGGCGACTGGGGCGCTGACGTAATCAAGATCGAGCCGATCGACGGCGGCGATCCGGTGCGCGCGCTGACGATCGGCGACATGGACGCGGACTCCGAGGTCCGTCCGCCGTTCGAACTGGACAACCGCAACAAGCGCTCCGTCGCGGTCGATCTCCGTAATCCCGCGGGATACGAATTTGCCCTGCGCATAATCGAGCGGGCTGACGTCTTCATGACGAGCTTTCGGCTGGAC
>JAJXYM010000395.1 GCA_021780585.1 Deltaproteobacteria bacterium | reverse complement strand
GTCAGGATAATCAGGGAGAAGAGCGGCATCAGTCGGAGGTTCCAGCAGGAATGTACGCCCGGGTACTACAACAATGAAGGTAAACCCGCTCCCGGCGTGGGCTTTCCGGGCGAGCAATACGGCGGCGGACCAGTCGAATTTCACGAGATCATTCGCCAATGGCGATCCCAGGAACAGATGCAGGGGTTGCTGCTCAAATGAAGGTGGTCGAAGTAAGTTAGAGTTGAAAAGTGAAGGGATTTCAAGTTCCGACACATACCGTCCGGTTCATCGCTGATTAGCGAAATCACCATGTCTGTGAAGGGGCAGTTCGTCCGCGGAGATTTTAGAACAATGCCGGCCGGCATAATCGGCGGCCGCTTACAGGAGAAAGTGAATGCGCGTTGGAGCAACCATTTTCAATCAGAACTATAATGACTGGGACCGCTATGAAGCGGAAGAACGGGGCGGGGCCGTGCCGAAACGCGCGGTGCGCTCCGATCGCGAGATCTTCAACGAGGAAATCAATATCGCTCGCATCGCCGACGAAACCGGCTTCGATTCGGTCTGGACCATCGAGCATCACTTCACTCCCTACACGATGGTCACCAATCCGTTGCAGTATCTCACCTACATAGCTGGAATCACCAAACGCGTCGATCTCGGAACCATGGTCGTAGTGCTGCCCTGGCATAATCCGGTGCGGGTCGCCGAGGACGTCAATATGCTGGACTCGTTTCTCGGGTCTGGCCGCGAGATCATCTGCGGCGTTGGTCGCGGGCTGGGACGCCGCGAATACAACGGCATGGGCGTCGATCAGAACGAGGGCAGGGCGCGTTTCGACGAATCACTGCAAGTGCTCAGGCAATTGTTGGGCACGGGCCAATGCGACTTTGAGGGCGAGTTTTACAAAATCCACGGTCTGCGTCTGCGGCCGCAACCGGAGCGAGACCTGAGTGAAAACGTGTGGTGCGCGGGTGGCACGCCGGACACGGTACAGGTAATCGCGAAGCATGGTGTGAGACCGTTGACGATCCCGACCACCAGCCTGGAGCTGGCGTTGTCGAACATGCGCAATTATGCGGAGCTGCGCCAGAACGCGGGCCACGGACCTAGCCACACGAAGCTCGCGCTGTGGACGTATGTGGGCGAGACTGCAAGCGAAGCGGAGGCCGGCGCTCGGCAATATATGTGCGAATATGCCGATTCCGCGCTCCGGCATTACGAGCTGCTTGGCGCCCATCTTGAGAACACCAAGGGGTACAAGGAGTATGGCGAGCTGCAGAAGGCGCTACGTCAGGATGCCGAGCCCTTCCGGCAGGCTTTCTATCGGAGCCATCCGTGGGGTACGCCGGATCAAGTGATCAAACGTACCAGAGAGCTCGCGCAGGCCTTCGGTACCGACGAGATTATGTTTATCTTTAAGTACGGCTCGATGCCGATGGCTGCTACCGAAAAGAGCATGCGCCTGTTCGCCAAAGAAGTGATGCCCGCGTTGAAAGAGCTGAACCCAGAGCCGTTGAACGTTAACGGCCGCGTGGTGGAATCGTCAATGGGTCAACAGCACGCGGCCAAATAGTACATTGCCGCTCGAAACTCAATTGTGCGGAGGGCGGGTTTTCTCAGTGCGCGCTCCCGCGCCGCACGGCGGTCGCCGGAGATTTAAGCCCGGTGCGCGTGAGGGGAATAAGGTATGGCGGGTAATCCCTCAGCGCCGTCATTGTTGGACAGGGAGATAAGGTGGCCAATATGACGGGCGTGAAGATCGGGATTGGTTTCGGCCTCTGGAAATTCGGCCTGCCGCAGCCGCAGGCAATTTGCGAGTACGCGGAGAGGGCCGAGGAATTGGGGCTTGATTCGATCTGGCTTTCCGATCATATCGTCACGCGCAATCCCACGCTCGACATTACTTGCCTCTTCGCGATGATCGCCGCCCGCACCAAACGGATCAAAATGGGTCCGAGCGTGCTCACGCTGCCGGCGCGCCATCCGGTGCATGTCGCCAAAACCTATGCCACGCTGGATTATATTTCGGGCGGGCGGATGATAATGGCGGTGGGAAGCGGCAGCGATCTTCGCGACCTTGAAGCATCGGGAGTGTCGCCGCGAGAGCGCGGCAAGCGGCTTGACGAAGGCATCGAAATCCTCCGGAAGTTATGGACCGAGTCGCACGTCAGCCATCATGGCGAGTTTTACCATTTCGACGACGTCACGATTGAGCCAAAGCCGCGCAAGGGACCGTTGGATATATGGATCGGCGGCAAGAGCGACGCGATCCTCAAGCGGGTTGTGCGCCTGGGTGACGGCTGGTTCCCTGCGCTCACCAGCCCGGAGGAATTCCGGCGCGACATGGATAAGTTGATGGCGTTCGGCGAGGAGTATGGCCGTCCAATCAATTCACGTGAGTCGGGCGTGCTCTTGCTGACTTACATAAACGAAGATCGCGCGGCTGCGGGGCGGATGGCGGCGCCGTGGCTGGAAGGGCTACCGATACCGCGGGAGGATGTGGCCGCGCGGTGTCTGGTCGGTCCCGTAGCGGAATGCGTGGAAAGACTGCATCGCTTTGTCGAAGCCGGATGCGTCAAATTCGTTCTGCGTCCCGTATGTCAGCCTGCGGAGGTGATGTCGCAGATAGAACTGTACGGCGCGAAGATACTGCCGCAATTCGTGTGAGTCAGTCAGGTCACTTCGGCCAATAAACAGGAACTGGAGCAAATCATGATCGACAGGACCAAATCGCACTACGAGGTTATTGTCATCGGCGCCGGAGTGGCCGGAATCTATCAAACCAAGCTTTTGGCCGACCTCGGAGTGGACGCCACAGTGCTCGACGCCGCCGCCGACCTGGGCGGAACCTGGTACTGGAATCGTTATCCCGGAGCCCGGTTCGACTCGGAAAGCTACACTTACGGCTTTTCGTTTTCCAAGGAATTGTTGAATGAATGGCATTGGAAGGAGCGGTTCTCAAGTCAGCCGGAAAACTTGCGCTACCTGAACTACGTTGTGGACAAGTTCGATCTGCGCAAATACATGCAGTTTAATTGCAAAGTTGAGGCGGCGCACTTCGACGAGGCGAACGAACTGTGGCGGCTGAGGATCAACGACGGTCGCGAGCTGACAAGCCGGTTCGTTATCATGGCGGTCGGCCTCCTTTCCGTGCCCACCCCGCCTCGGCTCAAGGGCATGGAGACCTTCAAGGGTCGCTCGTTCCATACGTTCTACTGGCCGCACGAACCGGTTGATATGGCTGGTAAGAAGGTTGCCGTTATCGGCACTGGAGCCACGGGCATTCAGGTTATTGCCGAGATCGCGGACAAGGTCGGCGATCTGACCGTATTCCAGCGCCGTCCCAACTGGTCGGCTCCACTGAACAACGGACCCATCTCCGACGCGGAGATGGCCGATATCCGGTCGCGCTATGACAATATCTTCGCGCAGTGTGCTCGCACGCCAGGTGGCTTCGAGCATGAGCCGGACAGGCGCGGTTTCTACGAGGTCTCCCCAGAGGAGCGGCGGGCGCTGTGGGATCGGCTCTATGACACCCCCGGCTTTGCGATCTGGCTCCGCAACTTCCGCGAAATATTCACGGACGAGAAAGCGAACGCCGAATTTTCAGAGTATATCGCTGATCGGATTCGTCGCCGTGTGCATGCCCCCGCCGTCGCCGAGAAGTTGATCCCCCGCGATCACGGCTTCGGTGTGCAGCGGGTGCCGATGGAGACACGCTATTTCGAAGTGTACAACCGCGACAACGTGCGCCTGGTGGACATCAGCGAGACGCCGATCGTGGAGGTGACCGAAACCGGGCTGCGCACTACCGAGCGTGACTACGACTTCGATATCATTGTGTATGCCACGGGCTTCGACGCGATAACCGGCGCTTTCGACCATATCGATATTCAAGGCGTTGGCGCCGCCAAGTTACGTGATAAGTGGAGCGAGGGTCCGTCGACGTTCCTCGGCATGCTCGTTCATGGGTTCCCGAATCTCTTAATGCCGGCCGGACCGCAGAGCGGCTCCGCATCGACAAACTATCCCCGTGGCATCGAAACCGGCGTCAACTGGTGTACGAAGTTGCTCGAGTATATGTGGGATCGCGGCTATAGCCGTGCCGAACCGACGCTCGAGGCCGAGGAACGCTGGACCGCCCATGTGAAGAAGATGTACTCGTCGATGCTTATGCGGAAGGCAAAGTCCTGGTTCACCGGGTACAACTCGAACGTCGCCGGCCACGAGCACGGCAAGGTTCGGTACCTTGTATACAACGGCGGCGCCCCGAAATACGTGAGCAAGATCAACGAAGTCGCGGAAAACGGATACGAAGGAATCGTCTTCTCCTCAGGTTCGACGCTTGCCCACCGTCGGGGCCTTGAGGCGGTAAGCATCGGGGAGAAAACCCCTGACTGAAAGAGCTGGATGGGGCAGTGGCGCCAGAGTCAAAATCCGGCGCCACTGCCCATAGCGATTCCGCCTAGATCCAATCTGGATCAAGTGCGCTTCTCCGGCCTGAATTACTGATTAGTCGCACGGAAACCTGTGTTGCACAAAACCGCACTCGAAGAGGGGCTTTTCAGCCTCAGCTTGCCGCACTGCGTGAACCGTTCGCTCCGATTGCGAGCGTACCGGGTAACCGGTACCGAGGGTTTGAATCCCTCCCTCTCCGCCGGAATCGAGACCTTTTCGGCTTTCGTCATTTGTTTTTGGCTTCGCGGGCGCGAAGCTTCGGTAGCCCTGGCGTCGAATTCTTGCCAAAACTTCAGCGCCGGACTTCCCGCCGAAGACCCGAAAGGCCAGAGGCGCCGGGAAATCAAACGAGCGATTTGATCGCACGGGCGATCAACGCAAGCTAACCGCGGCCGATCAAAATCGCCAATTAATCCGCACAATTCAAGTGTCCAGAAAGGACGACAGTTGCGGTTGCGCCAGGGCGGCGACTGTGATTTTACTCGCCATCGGAGCGGCGCGATCGCGTCTGACGTGGCGGCGCCGCAAAGAAACACCGACCGTGCGGGCAAACACATGAAGGAAGTCAACATAAGATATCACGATCCCGGCGCGCTGGTGCACACGGACTGGCTCGAGGCCCATCTTGGCGACGCCAACCTGCGCATCTTTGATTGCACGACGCATCTGATGCCCGCGGGGGCTGACACCGACGCTCCTTACCGCATCGTCAGCGGGAAAGCGGAATATGACGCCGCGCACATTCCGGGCGCGGGGTTTATCGATCTTCAGGGGGAGCTGTCGGACAACAGCACGAAGTTGCGGTTCACGTTGCCGTCCGCCGACCAGTTCGCCGCTGTCATGTCCCGTTGTGGCGTCGGAGAAGGCGCCCGCGTCGTCCTGTACAGCGCCGACGGAATCATGTGGGCGACTCGTGTGTGGTGGATGCTGCGCGGATTTGGGTTCGACAACGCGGCGATACTGGATGGTGGCTGGGAAAAATGGCGGAGCGAAGGCCGCCCGGTCTCGACTGAGCCTTGTGCGTATCCGCCCGCCACCTTCGTTCCGCGACCCCGCCTCGACCTGTTCGTTGGCAAGGAGCGAGTGCGGACTGTGCTCGGGGATACCAACACCGTAATCGTCAACGCCCTACCCTCCGAGCTTCATCGCGGGACGAACCCCAGCCGCTATGGTCGCCCCGGGCGAGTTCCCGGTAGTGTGAATGTGCCGGCAGGGAGGTTAATCGATCGCAACACTAAGACCTTCGTGCCCTTGGCCGACGCAAGCGCCAAGTTCAGCGCCGCTGGCGTTGAGCCATCGAGGAACGTTATCTGCTACTGCGGCGGCGGGATTGCGGCTACGGTCGATTTGTTTTTGTTGTATCAGCTCGGGTACGAACACCTCAGTCTTTATGATGGCTCGATGGGCGAATGGGCCGCGGACGCGTCGCTGCCGATCGAAACGGATTGAGGCCGTGATGGCCGCGTGCCACACGGTGACGATAGCCCCATTCAATCGGCGTTATCGCTGATTTCGTTCGGATGGTGCAATTCAAGCCGGTCGCGGAAATTCCGCGACGCACGCATTTTCCAGAATGTGTGCCAAATGCCGGTCAGCGAGGTTCCAATGGCCAGTATCGCGCCAATCGATAAGGTTGAGATTCACGTCCTGGTCGATAACGCAACCGACAGCCTTTCGACCATTCCGGCTCATGCGGAATCCGAGTTCGCCTTTCTGGAACGGCATGGGATGCGGGAGTTGTCCGGCGACTGTCTTTGCTGCGCCTGCCATGGGCTCTCGCTGCTAATCACGGCTACTCGCGGCGTACACCGGCATACTGTCCTTTTCGACACGGGACCGGAAGAATATGCGTTTGAGCGCAACTCGACGCGCCTTGGCGTCGATTTGGGAACGGTCGAAAGCATCGTGCTTTCACATGGGCACTGGGATCATGCCGGCGGGATGCTCAAAGCGCTGGATCTCGTCCGCAATCGCAACGGCGGCCGGAAGATTCCGTATTATGCCCATCCCGGGATGTTTCGGTCGCGAGCCCGGCGAATGCGAAACGGCGCCATGTTCCCGATGAAGGATGTCCCGGGTATCGAAGCTCTGGCCGCGCATGGAGCCGAGGTTATCTGCACCCGCGAGCCGCAGGTTTTTGCCGACAACATATTTTGCCTGAGTGGCGAGATTCCGCGAGTGACGCCGTTCGAGCGCGGACTGCCCGCGCATTATCAAAAGAACGAAGCGGGGGACTGGACGCCCGACCCTCTGTTGATCGACGAGCGATTTTTGATGGTAAATGTCGCCGAAAAAGGCTTGGTCGTGTTCACGGCATGCTCACATGCCGGGTTGGTAAACGTGTTGAAGCATGCCGGCGAATGCGCTCCCGGCGTCCCGCTTCACGCTGTGCTCGGAGGGTTCCATCTCGCCGGCCCTAACGAGAAGATCATTCCGGAGACGGTTCAAGCCGTGCGGGAGTTCGACCTGCGCACGATCGCGGCCGGGCACTGTACCGGCTGGCGAGCCGTCAACGCATTTGCCAAAGCTGTCGGCGAGACGGTGGTGGACCCTTCGGTTGTAGGCAAGCGCTACACTTTTTGACCTTCGGACAAACAACTCGCCCAACGACCGCGACTCGATTGGCGCCGTTACGAACGCACCGCTGAAATCGACCATGACCTGACCTTATCGCGTCAGTTCAGATTGCTCTTGGGTCTGTTTGCTCTTGGGTCTGTTCGTGGTTCGGCGGCGATTGCCTGCATGGGGGAGAAGCTCGGTCACAAACCGGCCAACAACCTCTGGGGACGGCGCGAGCAGCCCCATGGCATCCTTCAGTTCCGGGCTGTTGGTGCTTCCGTTGAACCGGCATCAAGTCCTAAAATCAAAATTTGGGATCCCTTTTCGCAAGGATTAGTCGTTTAATTCTCCGCCGCGTCATCAAGTCGAAGAGACGCCGCCATCCACCATATAGACGCCCCCGGTGCAAAAGCGGCTTTGGTCGGACGCCAGGAACAGCATCACGTCCGCCACCTCTTCGGGTTGTCCGTAGCGGCCGAGCGGAATGGTGCTTTGAAACTGTTCCTTGGCTTGCCCCGCATGGCCCGGCGCGAACTGCTCTTCGAGCGAGCGCATCATCCGCGTCTCAATCGGAGCGGGATTAACAGTGTTGACCCGGATCTTGAGCGGCGCGCATTCAAGCGCCGCCGTGCGCATCATTCCAATTACGGCGTGCTTGCTCGTCACGTATGCTGACGCGCCGGGATAACCATGGATGCCGGCGGTCGACGAGGTAATTACGATACTACCGCCGCCGCCCTTCGCCATCACCGGGATCACATGCTTCATGCCCAGCCATACGCCGCGGACGTTGACGGCGATGACGCGATCGAAAACCTCAATTGGATAGTCGGGGATCGGCTTGACGCTGCCCTCGACGCCCGCATTGGCAAGATAGACGTCGATCCGGCCATAGCGTTCGACCGCCGTCTTTACATACCGTTGCGCGTCATCGTCGCTGGTCACGTCGGCGCATACCGAACTGGCATGATTCTCCCCGATCGACTCGATCGCGCCCCGCAAGGCGCGCTCTTCGAGGTCGACCAACAGCACTTTCGCTCCCTCATTGACGAATAGTTTCGCGGCGGCGCGACCGATTCCGCCCGAGCCACCGGTGATTACCGCCACGCGCCCATCGAGCTTACCCATTTTTTTCCGGCCTCCGATTTCGTCAGTTAAAACCTATGCGCGGTGGCTCCGCTACGCAGCCGCGCGCATCCAGTCGGCGACACGTTCGCCAATCATGATGCAGGTCAGATTGGTGTTCGCACGCACGATATTCGGCATCACCGACGCATCGACCACGCGCAGCCCTTCGACGCCACGCACGCGGCAATACTGATCTACCACCGCCATCGGATCGCTTTCCGGACCCATCTTGGCGGTTGTAGTCGGATGATAGATGGTGCCGCAGTTGTTGCGGACGAAGTCGGCCGCGGCGTTGTCGGAAGCGACGATTTCCGGCGTAATATTGACGAAGTCTTTGACGTACGGAGCGAAGCGCGCACTATTCATAATGCGCCACGCGATCCGCACGCCCTCGATCATTCGGCGGAGATCTTCCGGATCGTCGAAATAATTCAGATCGACTACCGCTGGCACGTTGGGGTCGGCGCTGCGCAGGCTGACACGGCCGCGTGCACGCGGACGCTGCAAGCCGGGCGCGACCGCGATGCTCGGCACAGGCAGGTCGAGTTCGGAACCTATCCACAGCGACTTATCGAAAAAGTTTAATATGTACATCTGCATGTCATTGAACTCGTTCGAGCCGCTTGCGGTGTAGCGGAGGCCGATCGGGTTGGTGACCTGCGGATCGTGGAAAACCCCGGGCGTTGGATTCGCGACGACCGGCGCCAGCACGTGATCGATGAGGTTGTGGCCGACCCCCGGCAAGTCGATGACGCATTTGATGCCGAAGGTCTCGAGTTCGGCGCGCCGTCCGATGCCCGAGCGCATCAGGATGGCGGGCGAATTGATTGCGCCGGCCGAGAGCGTCACGCGGCGCGCCCGAATGGTCTGCGCCACGCCGCCACATTCGAGCTCGACGCCGGTCGCGCGGCCGCCCTCGACGATCACGCGATGGATGTTGCAAAACGGCCGAATCGTCAGATTCACGCGATGACGAGCCGGATTGAGATAGCCAATCGCGGTCGAGATGCGAATCCCGTCGCGGCGATTACGCGGCCACGGTCCCACGCCGGTCGATCGCGGATCGTTCTGGTCCCAGACTTCCGCATAGCCGAGCTCGCGGCAGGCGTCGTGGAAGGCGCGGTTGACCGGCTGCCAGGTGTCGGGGCGTGGCCGTTCGATCCAGATAGGCCCGTTGGCGCCGTGAAAGTCGCCCTGCGCGTCGCGATCGTTTTCGAGCTTGCGATAGAACGGCAGAATCTTCGCAAAGCTCCATTCGGAGTTGCCCCACGCCGCCCATTCGTCGAAATCTTCCGGCGTGCCACGCAAGGCGATATGGCCGTTGACCGCGGAGGAGCCGCCGGTGACCTTGCCGCGCGGATACGCGATCTCGCGATCGGCGGTCGCCCTGGCGACGAAGCCCCAATCATGCGGGCCGGCGGAGATCCACGTGCGCAGGAGATCGTCGGGGCTTTGCTCCACGGCGGCATAATCCGGACCAGCTTCGAGCAGCAGGACGCTGCGGTCGTGATCTTCGCTCAAGCGCGCGGCCAAAACTGCGCCTGATGAACCAGCTCCAACGATGATGTCATCGTACTCCATCGATCGATTCCCCCGATTGAGATCTGCGTTGCGTCTTTCCGGATTACCCTCCCGAACTCGCCCCCAAGCAGCGGGGCGTCTCGTGCTCTAACAGGTAACGTCCGAATTTAACACTGGCGCCTTCAGGCGCGGGCTGGTAACCCCCACGGACTTGCGCTCGTCTTTAGGCGGTTTTCTTTGCTCTGTGTTCCGGCGATACTCGCGCATTGGATTGCGGCCTTGGGGAGACTGCCGATGCGCTGCGCGAAGGGGGCAAAGCGGCCACGACGAAGCCTGCGGCCACGGTGCGCTTCGTTGCGGAAGACGCCGTACCAACGCTCGAAGGCGAACGCAAGAACGTCACAGCGCTGTTCGCCGACATCAAGGGCTTGACCGAGCTGATGGAGGAACTCGACCCCGAAGAGGCGCGCGCGATCATCGATCCGGCGCTGAAGCTGATGATCGAAGCGGCGCATCGCTACGACGGTTACGTCGTGCAATCGACCGGCGACGGCATCTTCGCGCTGTTCGGCGCGCCCGTCGCCCATGAAGATCATCCGCAGCGTGCGCTCTACGCCGCGTTGCGCCTTCAGGAGTATCTCAAACGGTATTCGGCGAAAGTGCTCGCCGACAGCGGCACGCCGATTCAAGGGCGCGTCGGGATCAACATCGGCGAAGTGGTGGTGCGCTCGATCCAGACCGGCGCGGGACAGACTGAGTACACGCCGATCGGGCATACCACCAACCTCGTCGCGCGGATGCAGGCCGTCGCGCCGACCGGGTCGATCGCGGTCAGCGAAGCCACCCGCAAGCTGTGCGAAGGCTACTTCGTCCTGAAGCCGCTGGGCGCCACTAAAATCAAAGGTGCCAGCGAGCCGGTCAACGTCTATGAAGTGACTGGTCTCGGGCCGCTACGGACGCGCTGCAAGCGCGTCCGTAGCGCTTGCAGCGTTCGGCCGGGCGCGAGCTGACCAAATTGTCGGCCGCGAGCGCGAGATGGAAGCGCTCAGGCACGCCGCCGAGCAGGCGGGAGCAGGGCATGGGCAGATCGTCGCGGCGATGGCGGAGCCGGGGGTCAGCAATGAGAGCGCCGCCGAGATGCTCTCGGCGCTGTTGGGCGACGGCAAGAATATGCTTCCGCTCAAGCGGCTGATCGTGGAACGGACCGAAGGCACGCTCTTCTTCATGGAAGAGACGGTGCAGGTGCTGATCGACGCGGGCGCGCTGATGCGCGACGGCGGCGCGATGAGACTCACGCGGCCGCTCAATGAACTGAAGATTCCGCCGACGGTGCAGGGGATTCTCGCCGCGCGCATCGACCGCCTGCCCGACGACGCCCTTGACGTGGGCTACAGCGGTCCGGACAAGTCTGAGGAATGGCAATGGCTCGAACTGCGCCGAAGCATAACTGAGTTCGCGCTTGCTTTTCGCGAAAGCGCGACGTTCCAGAGCTATGGGTGGAAGGCTTGATGCCTTTTGCGCCCGGTTGAAATGCCTGGAGAATTTCGCATGGCCGAAGCGATCCAATCAGACGGAATAGACTTGGGACCTATTCCGCTGGAACTATTCCAGAAGTGCTCTCAGGTGGTCAGAACAACTCATCGCCACAACGGCCTCAGCGATCTTCCGGCGCGGATAACTGCGGCTGGCAAAGACCACATGACGACTCGGGTATTGATTCCAGCCAGCGCGCAACTGATGAGCAGTATCGATGCGGGCTTCAAGCTCAGACTCTTAACGTGGATTGCCGGTGCTGCATTTGTGGTCGGCGCGTTTTTTCTGACGCGATGGATGCTTCTGGCTCTGCCGCTTGTCGGGCTTGCAGCATGGCGACTGAAATCAAGCGATAAGGATTATTGGATGTTCGAAGCCAGTGTCCTACTCGCTCTGGATATGCTGGCAAGTGATTTTGCTGGCTGAGGATCCGCTTTCCCTGCAGCTCGCAGCCAAGCGTTCGAAATCTTAGGAGATTCTCCTTCCTCGTATTGGCTGGACTACTACCTTCCTCGTCGGGCAACTCTTGACGTAGAGAAAACTCGCAGAGCTATGGGACCGAAGGCCGGAAGCGATGCATCGCCAATTCCCTCGTAAGAGGTCTTTAGCATCGTGGATACACTACAATGGCGCAGCCATCAGTGGGCGGTACCTGGTGGCGAAAGAATCGAGAATGTTGGCAAGAAGCGCTGCCGATTCATCTGCACGGCATGCCGCAGGGCATTTGTTATGGACGACACGCGCAATCGGAAATGGGCCATAAATCAGTACGAGAAGGTGTACTTTGGAGAGTTCGGGGACCAAGACGCGGCTCTCGAAGACGAGGTGTCGAAGCGGTGGTTGAATGAGCCTTGCCCGAGAAGAGGCCTTCCGGCCGACGATGCTGACCGGAAGAAAATACCGAATGTGGGGCCGTGACGTGCAATACCCCGTCCCGCCCCAACTATTCTAGAAGTAGTCTCATAAATACCGTCGAAGCGGGATGAGGATACAAGCGAGGTGGACGAAGCCGGGAAGGTTTTCCGGGTAGCGCTCCCAGCGGACCACCAGGCGACGGAAGTTATGCAGCCAGGCGAACAGCCGTTCGACCTTCCAGCGCCGCCGGTAGCGCCGCAACTGGCGCCCGTCCCGGGTCGGTTGGCGCGATTGGGCTCGATGCCCGCTGCCGGCAGTTCCCGGTCCGGCCCGTCGCTGTCATAGGCCTTGTCGCCGATCAGCCGTTGCGGCGGCTCCGCCACGAACCGCTCTTCCAGCGTCGCCGCCACACCAACCTCACCTCGCCGGGCGAAGCACTGCCCGTGTGCGCGGCGACAGGAAGACCATTGCTGTCCGCCACCGCCATAAGCTTGGTCCCCTTGCCCCGCTTGGTCTTGCCGATTCCCGCGCCCCCCTTTTTGCGGGAGCGAAGGTCCCGTCGATGAAGCACTCCCCAAGATCGATCCCGCCACGCTCATACAGGTCCTGGGCGAGCGCCCACAACACCTGCCGCATTACTCCTGACTTCATCCCTTGCTGGAAGCGCCGATGACAAGTCTGATAGGACAGGAAACGCTCCGGCAGATCCTTCCAGCGCGCCCCGCTGCGCAGCACCCAGACGATGCCCTCCAGCACCTCTCTGCTATCGCGCCACGGTCGGCCACGCCCGTCGGCGCGCCGCGGCGGCTCGGGCATCAACTCCCGTGCCGCCGCCCATTGCTCCTGCGTGAGTTCCACCGCATCGCCATCTCCACCACCCCTTCCTCATCCGCGCTCAAAATACCCGACTATCCGGCCCAACTCCATTTATGAGACTGCTTCTAGGACGAACGGCCTTACCGCGCAATCTTTTCGCAGGTGTTTCAGGATGCAGTGCCTCCGGTAGGCGAGAGAGGCGTCGGATTTATCCTTTCTCAACGATTTAAAGCCGACGAACGTCCCGTTCCATGCTGCAATATGTGTTCACCCAACCCCAAAAAGATTTCACTGCCACAGCGATAATTGCGGAGTTTGACAATTCGGACAGCATCGGACAATGCGCTTGTCCGATGCTGTCCGAAAGGCAAAAAATGCTTGATTTTATTAGTGGAGCTGACGCGGATCGAACGCGCGACCCCCGGCTTGTAAGCTGTGTTACGGCCAGAAAACGCCGATGCGATTGAGGATCGTTCGGTAACGGTTGATAACAGCAAACCCTTGGTGCAGAATGGGTTTCTCGATCACAGGAGGATGCGACTCAGCATTATCGAGTAGGATGAACTGACATCGGGATAGGGCACAATTTCGGGCACAGTGATTCGGAACCGCTGAGTAGCTACAGAGCGAAAGAATTTGCCGTCGTTAGGAAGGAGCTGACGGCGTGGCGATGGTTTCGGCGCCGCTGCGCTCGGGAAAGTCGCCGACAATTTCGATGAATGAGTCACTCCCATGAAGCCTTCTTCGGATTCCATCGGCTAGTCGCGCGGCCTGCCAATGCGGGATCGAGCAGCGCCGCAGCTTCAGTATAGCCCGCGCGTAGATCCGGGTCGACGCCGATCTCCTTTACCAGCTTTCGGTACGGTACCGCCCAATCCGTCGGCGGGGAGGGAGGCGATCCGGAAGACCATGTTGACGCCTCCCCTCGAAGATTCCCACGAATGCACTGCGAAGGCGCGCCGCGTCCAGCACCATGATCTGTTTCACGAGCACAAGATCGACCAGATCTTTTGCGCGGCTGCTCTTGTGACCTTGTCCGTAAGTTCTGGTGTACGCATGAGCTTTTTCCCCGATATGTTGTTCGAGCGGCAGGATCGGCACTTCGATTGGCTCGATATCGGCGAATGCCAGAAGGTCCGGCGTGCGAATGGTTTCGGGTGTCCACCCCAGCGGGTCTGAGAATCCGATGTCGACCATGACCTCCTCGAACCGCCTGCCGCCGAGCTCTGCCCGGACGCGGTATCTCACCGCCACGCCTTCGAGCGTTTCACCCGGCGCGCGGACCTTCTCGATGTCAAAGGTAAAGAAATCGTCGAGGTC
>JAJXYM010000384.1 GCA_021780585.1 Deltaproteobacteria bacterium | reverse complement strand
AGCATTGTGGCCGGCGGCGCTTGCGCGAAAGCGGCGCCGGGCGACGCGGATTTTGGCGGTTGCGGCGGTCATTTCCATCGCCAGCGCGTTGTTGCTCAGTTCGTCGCGCGGCGGCTGGGTGGGCGCGTTGACGGCGATTGCCGTGCTGGCGGCGCTCCGGCCGCAAAAGGCGGGCGTTACCGGCTCGCGGATGACGGCGAGCGCCGTCGCGGCCGTGGGTTTTGGGTTGGCGCTGATCCTGTTGCTGCTCTTCGTCGGTCCCCAAGGTCGTTCCCAGGTGGACGCCCGGCTCAAGGAGACGGTCACGGACGAAAGTCTCGCCGGCCGACAGGCTCCGGCGAAGGCGTCTTTATCCATCATCAAGAATTTTCCGGTATTCGGGGTCGGTCTGGGTTGTTGGCCCGAAATCTTCCCACGTTACGCTCCTCCGCCATGGACGCCGACGTTCTGGAACGCGACTCACAACGACTATGCGCAACTGGCGAGCGAAACCGGCCTGGTTGGATTCGCGCTGGCGGCTTGGTTTGGCGTCGCCATAGGGCGGCGGATTCGCGTTCAAGTTTCAAAGCTCAAGCCCGGCGGCGGGCTGTTGGTGGCGGCGGCGACGGCCGGCGTGGCGGCGGCGGCAGTGCACGAATTCTTCGATTTTCCGCTGCAAATTCCGGCCAATGCAATGCTCTGCACGGCATTATTAGGACTCGCCGTGCGGCTTACGAGCGTGCGGAAAGGCGCCGCCGAGATTCAACAAAGCACCACTTCCAGATTGCTCTACGGGTTGGGCTTCGTGGCGGCGCTCGGATTGATTTTGGCCGCTTTGACGCAAAGTACGATTCCGTATCCATACAGTTTGAAGCAGCCACGGACGATTGGCGAAGCCTACGCTCTGATCAATGCGCATCCGGCGAACGCGAAAGCGCACCTTGCGCTCGCGGAGCTGCTGAGCAACGGAGGTTCAGGCGCAAGCCGCGATGAGGAATTGCGGGCGGCGGTATGGCTCGCTCCCACCAACCCGTTTTTCCGCGACCTGTACGCGCGGGCGCTGCTCGAGCGTACGGAAACGACCCGCGCGCTCCGCGAGATCACAAAGTCGGTTTCCTATTCGCCCGATCTGGATACGCATTTCTATTTGAAGCGGCGGCTCGTTCCGTGGCTTCCCGCGGCGACGCGCCAGGCGATACAGCAAGGGTTCGCTTTCGCCGTGAGCCAGCGCTATCCGGGAGCGGTCGATGATTTCGCGAGCTATTACGACGCGCTGCGCGACCTTCCGGACGAAGCGGCGGTATTCGAGGAAGGTGCGCGCCAGGAAACCAGCCTCCCGCGAAGGGCGTACTATTTCGAACGTGCCGGAACTGTCTACGTCAACGCGGGAAGGCCGGCCGCGGCGGCCGGCGCGTTGCATTCGGCGATCGCGATTGATCCGGCGAATCCCGAGCCTTACACGCGGCTAATTTTTGGCGTAATCGCGCCCGCAAAGAACTGGGACGCGGCGAATACCCTGATCGAGCAGGCGATAGGGCAGGGTAGCGATCCCGTCCAACTCTATCTGGCGCTCGCAGCGGGAGCGCAAACGGCCGGGGACTATGAGGTTGCCCACGCCGCGTTGCAAAAGGCGCTGGCGGCGCGACCCGCGAACTACGATGCGCTGATGCAAATGGGACTTCTGGAGATGGCGACGAATCATCCGGACCGGGCGGCCAACTGGCTGCGCCGCGCCAGCCACCTTCAGCCGACTTCGGTGGAGGCCTTTTCCGCGTTAGGGCGCGCGGAAGAGAACGCTTACGAGTATATCGCCGCCGATCGGGCTTATCGGCGGGCGGCCGCGCTTGCGCCGGACAATGCGGCGCTCAAGGAACAGTACGCGAACTTCCGGACACGCGTCGCACAAAATTCCAATCCAAATCAGTAGCCCTGACGGCGTCGTTAGCGCGACGCGCGGTCGCCCGGGCGGCGGCGCCAACGCGGCAAATCTGAACCTGCGGGAAACGGAATTTCTTGAGGGGACCTGGATGCACGTTCTCGTCCTGGGAATCAACTACTGGCCTGAAGAGACCGGCATCGGACCTTGCACGACGGGATTGTGCGAATATCTGGCTTCGCACGGTCACCGCGTAACGATGGTGACGGGCCTGCCGTACTATCCGGAGTGGCGGGTGCCGTCACTGTATCGGCGCTGGCTTGGCGATCGTGAAATTCACAATGGCGTGACGATTCACCGGTCGTGGCTGTACGTGCCGCGCCGGGTCACGCCGAAACGGCGGATCCTTCACGAAGCGACCTTTATTGGCTCCGCGACGTTGAAGGTCTTCAACCAGGTTCGGAAAGATCGTCCGGATTTGATTCTGGTGATATCCCCGCCGCTGGGTCTGACGATGAGCGCGATTATGCTCGGGCGGATGTGGAAGATCCCGTTCGCCATGCAGGTGGAGGATCTGCAGCCCGACGCCGCGATCGACCTCGGCATGCTTAAGCCGGGTCGCGCGACCCGGATGCTGCTCAAAGTGGAGCAGACCGCCTATCGGCAAGCGGGGCTGATCTCGACGCTGACGCCGGGGATGCGCGCGCGGATCCTGTCAAAGGGGGTTCCTCCGAAAAAGGTGACGACGATCGCGCATGGCGTTGATGCGGCGCTATTCGCGATTCCGCTGGCCGGGGATGGCGCGGCGGTGCGGAAACGATTTGGACTGGGCGGCAAATTCCTGATCGTTCACTCCGGAAACATGGGCGTCAAGCAGGGCCTCGAAGTGGTGCTGGAAGCGGCCGAACGATCGCGCCGCCACGCGGATATCGTTTATTTGCTGGTCGGCGACGGCGCGGTGCGGGGGTCGTTGCAGGATCGGGCGGCGCGCATCGGACTCAATAATGTTCGCTTTATACCGGTCCAGCCTCGGGATGTTTTTCACGAGCTGTTGGCGACCACGAACCTGTCGTTGATCACGCAACGCAACACGGTCGCCGATATCGTATTTCCGTCGAAAACACAGACGCTGCTGGCGAGTGGACGGCCGGTGGTCGCTTCGGTCAACGCGGGCAGCGAGGTGGCGAAGGCGATACGCGACGCCAACGCCGGACTGGTGGCGGCCCCGGAGGATCCGGCGGCGTTGCTGGAGGCGGTGCTAAAGCTCAAGGACGATTCGGCGCTGCGGATGACGATGGCGCGCAAGGGGCGCGAATACGCGCAAAGACATTGGTCGCAGGAGAAGGTGCTGAGGCTCATGGAGCGGGAGCTCTGCGAGTTGGTTGGCGCTCCGCTGCCTCCAATGGCCGAGGAGGCGTTCGCGACGGAAGAGGCCGCCGCCGAGCGCTTGCCGGCGTGATGGGCGGCCAATTTTTGGTGGGAAAATCGGCGGTTCGAATGAATTGGCTGGTTGAAAAACGCATCGTGATAACTGGCGGGTCGGGATTTCTCGGCAGCCATGTGGTTGAGCTTTTGGAGGCGCGCGGCTGCCGCAATCTCTTCGTGCCGCGTTCGTCGCGCTACGATCTGCGGCGTCAGGAC